>CAZLGP010000124.1:0-5902 GCA_964558905.1 uncultured Thermoanaerobaculia bacterium
GAGATTCTGGCTGGCGAACCAGTCTTTGCCGGAACACGAGTCCCGCTAAGGAACCTCTTCGATTACCTGGAGGCCGGCGATTCGCTCGAGATTTTCCTCGACGCATTTCCCGATGTGACGAGGGACCAGGCTGTGGCCGCCTTGGAACTTGCGAGAGAGGCGGTAACCGCGGGTGCGAGTTCTCGTTGACCACTGCCTTCCACGGCACCTGGCCGCGGAGCTCCCCGGTCACGAAGCCACGACGGTGCGCGCACTCCCCCTTGATCGCGCTGGCCATGTCGATGCGGCTGGCCAGCCGCGCGGGCGCGAGTCCGGCCAGCGCGCACGAGAGCAGCGTCACCGCGAGCGAGGCCGCGATCAGGGCGTCCGGCGTATGGAAGTCGATGGTCCAGCCGAACGACTGCTTGTTGATCACGTAGATGAGGATCCAGGACAGCGCGGAGCCCATCACCAGGCCGGCGGCGGTCGGCGACGCCGAGGAGGGTCGATTCGAGGACGATCATCGTGCGCAGCTCGCCGGCGGTGAGGCCGCCGATGCGCCGCAGCGCGAGCTCGCGGGAGCGCTTCAGGATCAGAGCGGCGAGCGTGTTGACGATGCCCAGCACCGCCACGACGATCGCCACGCCGAGCAAGGCGTACGTGCTCCTGAACGTCTGATCGAAGATCTCCATCACCTCGGCCTTCACCTCGGCGTTGGTCACTACGAACGCGTTGTGGGAAGTGGGAGATTGTACGCGCGCAGCGCGCGCGATCCTCACTCCACCGTCACGCCGAGGAACGCGAGGCACATCTCGTCCGTCGTCGCCTCGCCCCACGACACGGACTGAGGCGGATCGTTCGGGTTCCGCGGATTGGCGGAGGAGTTGTCGTAGTACGCGGTGAGCGAGAGGCGCGCGCCCGCGGGGACCTCGACCGGCGTGGTGTAGCGATACGCGCCCTGCCAGTTGAAGTCCCAGTCGTCGATGCGGATGAGGCACTCGGTCGAGCCATCCGGGAGCTTCATCTCGACGCTCATCTCCCTGCCCAGGAGATGCATGTGCGGCGCGATGAGCCAGAGCTTCAGCGGGAACGGCACCGGGATCGGGAGCGCCGCGTCGACACGATAGCGGGCGTCGTTCGGCGGGATCGTGAACGTGTCGTTGATCAGCGGGACGATGCGCATCTCCTTCGGAGACGCGGCATTGGAAAAGTAGACGCCGAACTGCGTGCGGTCCGGACTCGATTCGCCGTGATGCGGGTGGTAGTGCACCTGCATGACCACGCGTGACGCGGCGGGCAGAGTGAAGGCGACGTTCTCCGGCATCTCCAGCGGAGGCGACCCGGGCGCCCAGCCGCCGAGCGTCCCGGTGGTGGGGAATCCCGGTCCACCGAAGCAGGTGTAGCCGGGGCCCGGCTCCGCCTCGTCCAGCGCGAGCGACTCGCCGGTGGTGTCGATGAACGTCAGCACGTGATGGACCGTGGTCCGGTCGCCGGGATGCGTGTCGACGGCGGAGACGAACTGGTCCGCGACGAGGTTCGTCGGGATCGTGAAGCAGCGATAGGTGTCGGTGTCCGGCGGCGGTGTGTACGCCTCCGCGTTCGACAGGATGAGATCGGGCTCGCCGAGGGTCCAGCCCCCGGGGAGCTCGCGCGGCGGGGGAAGCTGCGCAGGGTTCCCCTCGGGTGCTCCCGCCGCGACCCACGCGTCGATGGTCTCGATCTCCGCGTCGGACAGACGGCGCTCGCCGCGGAAATCGCCGCAGCCGTCGACCGGCTTCCACGGCGGCATCTGCCGCGTCTCGGTCATGAACCCGATCAACGCCGCGCGCGGCTTCGCGTCCGCGTAGGTCATCAGCGGAAACGGCGCGATGTCCCCCTCGCGATGACACGTCTGGCAATGCTGCTGAAAGATGCGCACGACCTCGCTACTGAACGTGGGCGTGGGGGCGGGGGCGGGATGGCGGACGACGCGCTGCTTCGCCCACGCTGGGAGAGCGAGGAACACGAGCAGCGGGAGTACGGGGAGTCGCATGGTCAAGTCGTCGAGTCTTCAAGTCGTCAAGTCTTCGGGTCGTCAAGTCTTCGGGTTGTCAAGTCTTCGGGTCGTCAAGTCTTCGGGTCGTCAAGTGTACCCTCGACGACTCGACGACTCGGAGACTCGGAGACTCGTACACTCATCCCATGAGTCTCCACGTCGTGCTGGTCCACCCCGAGATCCATTGGAACACCGGTAACGCGGGGCGCTCCTGTCTCGCAGCCGGGGCGACGCTGCACGTCGTCGAGCCGCTGGGGTTCTCGCTCGACGAGCGCGAGGTGCGACGCGCCGGTCTCGACTACTGGGAGCACGTCGATCTGCGTGTGTGGCCGTCCTGGGATGCCTTCGAGCGCGAGCTCCCGAAGCTCGGCCAGCCGTTCTTCTTCAGCACGAAGGCCACGCGAATGTACTGGGAGGCGGACTTCGGCGGACCCGAGGACCTCGCGCTGATCTTCGGCCGCGAGACCGGCGGGCTGGCGCCCGAGATCCACGATCGCTACGGAGAGCGGATGCTGACGATGCCGGTCCACTCGCCGCACGTGCGGTCATTGAATCTCTCCACGTGCGTGGGGATCGCGCTCTACGAGGTGCTGCGGCAGCGCGCCACCGCTCGAGCTCGACCTGTCCATCGATGATCGTCACACGCTCCGGAATGCGCGTCAGCGGAGCGTTACGCTGCATCCTCGCAGCCTATCCCCTGAGACTGACCTCGGCGGAATCGCGGAAGACACGCCGTGGCAGCGCCTTCCCTCCCACGTCGGAACTTGCGAAATGCGATAGGCTGCATGGGAGACTGCGGCGCTCGCGCGGTACAAACAGCTTAGCGACACTTAGGCGACCGAGGTGATCAACAGAAACCCACTCCGATGCCGATCTTGTCGCGCGGTGACGCTCGTCCGAATCGGAATAGGGCACGGTGACAAGCAGGTCCACGTCTTTCCCTGCGCTGGTTGCGGGGTACCCATCACCATCACTATGCATCTCGACCAGAAGAAAGTCGACTTTGCGTATGAAGATCCTGTGAATGGCCGATGGTTGGAGGCACTCTCCGAGTACGAATACGTAGTCACGTTCCATCCAGAGATTCTGGCGTCGAGGACAATCTTTAGGGCCGATCATGGCTCGCCGTTTGTCGCTTCGGTCGGGCACTTCGCCAACTACTTCGAGTTTCGGGGGCATGAGCAGGTGCGACGGCAGGTGCGCGAGCAGATCTGGCCGCGCGTCGAGCGAGCCGCAGTCCACTTTGAGCGCGGCCAATGGGCTCTCTTCGCGAAGGAATTGAGAAACGTGGTCCCGTCCGCTGGCGGTCCGCGCGCGGCGGCGCGAGTCGGACGAATGTTCGAAGCGACGGCGTCATCCCTTCAGTGGTTTGTATTTGATCGAAGCGACGAGTTCTGGCCGGCGGCCAGAGAGCAGTTTGAGGAGGTCAGCACTCGTGCTCCTGACGAGTGCACGGCATTCGTCAGAGAGTATGCGGCGACGGGACGTTTGCGAAGCCTTTGGACGCAGATCACCGCCGCGAATTCTGAACTGATAGCTACGTACCCCTCATGGATGCCCATTCTCCAGCTTCGGTACTGGCGGGAGGTGCCGGGCAACTTGGGCGACTTCGTGGTCAGTGACAAGCGATTCGCTGAATTGAAGCATCTCTATCTCGCGGCGTTCGAATCGCTTGCGCGGATCTCTGTCCTCGCGCTCGCTCTTGACCTCATGGCGTCTGGAGAAGGGTTGGCAGTGCCGACCAAGAAGGGATCACTCTCGATCTGGGAGTTCGAACAGTTGGATAACGCGAACAAGGCTCCGCACCTCGCGAAGCGTGACCGCACGAAGGCTTTCGCTGCGTTTCTGGACACAAAGCTTCGCAACGGGATCGGCCACAACGCGGCACACTACGACGCTGCAACAGATGAAGTAGTCTGCGTCAAGTCCAGGGGTGCCGGCACAAGCGAGTGGCGTATCAGTTACACCGGCTTTTGCTATTCACTTCTGCAGCTGATGTCAGCATTGGTCTACTCAGAGGCATACGTCTTCAACATCCTCAGGATCACGGGCGCGCGGATGGCAACGGTCGCGTAACTCTGGGTTGCAGCCGACGTGGTCCGCTGCGTTTCTGTCTTCCGAGTTACGGCACCATGGCGTCGCGGCCCACGCGGCTGAACCCTGGTCCGTTAGGCGGATGCAGCTACGGCTCCTAATGGGATGGTCACGAATCGCGCTCCTTCTCGTCTGTGGTTCCCGTAGCGTCGCCATCAGCTGCGGCTCCGGCGCTCAATGAATCGGCGCGTTTCGGCTGTACCTCGACTTGACGGCGAAAATGCTCGCGCAGCCCAAGTTTCCATGCCGTAACAACCGCTGCACGACTCGCAGCCGCGACTTCTTCGTCGGTATAGTTGAAAGAGTCTGAACCGGAGTGCTCGGCGAATAGCCGCTTCACGCCCTCGATCATTTCGTGACGCGTCATGAACATACGTACCGCGAGCACCGGAAGCCAGTCCTCGGCCACACCAGGCCCCGTTTCGGAATCTAAGAACGCTACGCGATAACTTGCATATCCAAACTCCGTTGTGCGCACGTCGCGAACTTGGGCGATATGGGGACCCTCGGTGAGCACGAAATCGCCCTTCTCTGCCGCAGGCGCCCAAAACTCAATCACCCGACGCTGTCCTGTGCGGTTGACAATAATCTTGTTGATTCCGAGCGGCTCGACACCACACAATTCGTGTGCTCGTCCTATGATCGCTAGTGCGAGGAGGCCGCACAACGCATCGGAAGCCCGGCCGGCCTCCGACGTGCCCCCAACATCAGAGACGTGGAAGTGCAGTAGCTCGCTCGCCGCGCCGAACGAAAGCCGGTAGGTATACCCAAGGGCTGTCTTCTCGTTCGCGTCCGCCAGTTTAAGCGCTGCGACATATTGAGAGCGCAACGATGCTACCCGATACTGGTCACCCGGCTTCAAATACCAACAGTTTGCCGGCTCAGGCAAGCAAGCTCGTGCCGCGTCCACATCACGTTTCAGCTTAGCGATATTCAGCTTCGTCAATTCAGACTCACTACCAAAGAAGTCCACCTCATCGGAAATCCTGCGGCGGCGCCGCTCAAGTCTGTGCAGCGCCAAGAAGTGGCTGAAGTACGCGTTGTCCGGCGTGATTGAAAAGTTAATCAGCATGACCAAAGCCTCGAGTAAGCGTCGCTGCCAAGTGACCGTTTCCAACAGCAGTGATTCGGCTTCGAGCTCATCGTAGCGGTCACCAGGCCAAAACTTCGTTTTCACGGCGTCCGATCGGCGAGCGGAGACTCCGTATTTCTGAACCTCGGCTAGCGTTCGTAGCACGACGAAATCCCGTGCAGTGTCGGGTGTTGGCTTTTCAAAGCGAGCCGCGAGCTCATCTTTCTCGAATGCGCTCTCGTAGAATAGCGTCGGACCTATCAGAGCAATGTTCCCGAAGAACTGCTCTCCAACCTCGTCGTGCGCGTTGTCCATCGCAAATAGCGTGCGGCGTTGAGGTGGTGGCGTCAAGGCTTCACGTGATCACATCGGGTGGCACCGCCTAACTTTGGTATGAAGCTGATGCGGCCCGGCTTCGGCCCGCCGGCCGAGCCGGCTGCTGCATCGCCAGCGCGACGGCGTCACGGCGGTTGCAGTTCGCCACTCGGTTCTTCGAACGTCATTCGCGGCAGCCGGCGCGCCGCTCGGTACCGGACGCGCTGACAGCGGAGTAGACTGATGCCGATGATGGCCCATCACGGAGTCATCCAGACCGATCCTGAGATTCTGGCTGGCGAACCAGTCTTTGCCGGAACACGAGTCCCGCTAAGGAACCTCTTCGATTACCTGGAGGCCGGCGATTCGCTCGAGATTTTCCTCGACGCATTTCCCGATGTGACGAG
>CAZLGP010000125.1:0-11182 GCA_964558905.1 uncultured Thermoanaerobaculia bacterium
AGGACGCCTGCGGGTCCCTCCGGCTCAAGCGCACGCGGGTCATAAAACACCCTCGGCCGAGATGACCCTGGCCAGTCCGTGCCCCAGAAACGGTCCGCGAATCTACGTACAAGTTGGTCCGCGATAGTGGTGTCGCCTCTCTTCCGCTGTATGTTCAGCAACAGTGTGACCCGGAGGTCGGCCGTCTTCTCCATGCGGCGCGCCAGGACCTGGAATGCCTTAGGTCCGTCGAAGAAGGCATAAGTACTAGCCCAAACCGAGCGCTCCGCCGAGCCAAGCAGCTCTTCGTAAACTCGACGGGTGTCGCGAGCATGTACTCCGGGCACCGTAGGTCCTGACCAGACGAGATCCGGCCTTAGCGTCCGGGATGTCGCTGCCTCGGCGCCGCGGATCCACGCGGCCGCCGCCGGCCCGACAATCCCCATCCGCTCGAGTTCGCGCAGCCCCGAAACGACTTCTTCGATGCCATCCCCCAGCCCGAGAACCGACCGGAGTGAGGCCGCAGTACAGGGCGTCGCTAGAAGCCCGGACTCGAGCGCACTCGCAAGCCTGCTGCAAAGGTGAGTCGGCAGCGCGAGAAGGCCGCCTATCATGCACTTCCCTGAAAGAAGGCCGCGTCGGCGAGACCCAGAACCGGTACAACGAGCGCGCGATCGAGATAGTCGTTGCGCATTTCGCAGGATGTTTCGGCAACCAGCGCGCAGCCGTGGCAGGCTGCGCCGTGGAGCCAACGCTCTTCCATGCTTTTGCCGGGCGCGTGCTGCGCGCAGATCGGATCGTTCGAGCAGAGCGCGCTCATTCGCAACGCTTGAAACAGATGGTCTTCGATGTGCCGTGCCTGCTGCACCAATCCGCCCAATGTTCCCTCGGCGTCGGGGCTCCCCGTGTACAAGAGGACACCGAAGGACTCCGTTTCCGCGTTGGCGTAAACCCGTTCACGAATCGAACTCGCTGGATAACCGCAGCGCATTGCCAGCGACTGAATGAGGAGGTGCGAAAGCGTATGCAGTAGTACGTAGGGGCCGCCGGGGAAGCCGCGCTGCGTCTTGCGGTCTTTCATCCACCGCTGGTGCCCCGTTGCGAGATGGTCGAGCCGCTGCTTCACGCCCGCGCGTGCGAGCCAGCCTTTTACAGCTTCCGCCCTCAGCTGGACGAAGACGCCCTCACCTCGGTTCTCCACAGCGGGAAACCATGCGGGTTCCAGGGCGATCTGCGCGCGCTCGACGTCGGTTTCGTACTCGCCGTCGATGTCCGGCGTCACCGCCTCGAAGCGCGTAAAGCCGACCAAGACCAGGACCTCGCGCAATCGATGGAGCTGAATGACGGACTCAATTCCGTCGCAGCGCTTGGAGTGACGCCAGATTCGATCGGGGAGGCGGCGAGCGTGGAAGTTGTGATCAACAGGCACGTCGTCGCCGAAGCCCTCAGGCGCCGCGAGCAGCACCTCGAGCTCCACCTGCTTGACTGGCTTCTCTTCTGCCTTTCCGCTTTTCGCCACTTTGATGGCCGCGAGAACCTCTTCATCTCCAAACGTTGCGAGCTTCTCCGCGACCCTCGGCTTCTTCTTGAGGAAGGCGAGATCTGCGGCGTCATCAACGATCTGGAGATCGTCCCAGAGTTCCAGAACGCCGGCTGCAACGGCACTCCCCCGTTCGGGCAGCGAGAGCACACTCACCACTTGGGGAAAGTAGGCGTTGGACGCAGTGCGGATCAGCAGGCGGCTCGGTAGCTTGCAGTCTTCATTCGCGTTACGCCCCAGCCATGGCCGCGCGCCGCGGCAGGTCCCCAGCGGATTCATCTCGAGTTGTGTAGCCTCGTAGAGGCTGCGTGATTTCCCGCACTCGCAGCGCACGACAAGATCAGCCAAATCGCCGCTCGTACCCCGCTCATCGAGCCAGAGCTGACGGCGGCAGCCGTCTTGAATGCCGTGCACGTAAGTGGGCCAGTCGAGGTCGTCGACGTGTCCCTTCGGGCAGGCCCGCACGAAGCGGGTGGCCACGATCTGTCGGCCGTCGAAACGTCCCTTGTCGTCGAGCCCCTTGCGATGGACCAGACGGCGGGAACGCTCACGTTCTGCGCTGCCGCTGGCTTCCTGGACCACGAACCATTCGGGGAACCGCCATGCGCCGATCCCCCGTGCTGGCTCGCGAGGATCATTCGAGTCCGGGGGCGGCGCGAATAGCCTCGGCGCCGCGACCCCTGTCATGATCTGGAGCTTGCGGGTGAGTCGGGGCTCGAGGATTTCGTCCAGATCGCTTGTCTTCGGCCATGTATCGAGCCCGCCGACTATCGCCGAGTACCTCGGCAATTCTATGAGCGCGCCGGGGCCATAGGTGGTGATGACCTGCCCACGGCGGATCTGTCCATGTGCCTTTCGGCTCATGCCTTGTCCTCCACCTGCGCGCCGCTCAAGTCTTTCAAGAAAAGGTTGACCTCAGGTTCCACGTCGCGGAGCGAACGGTTGGCACGAAATTTCCGGTGGTGCTCTGATTCAAATGTCGTGTCGAGCATCTCGCGAAGCAGCGGACGGGGCTGCTTCAACTCGTACTTCTGATACTGGATCGCAACCCCAGCGGTGCGATAGTCCTCGAAAATCTTGCGCCACGAGTCAAGCAGGTCCACGACCCTGTTCTGAACACTTCGCAGACGTTCCTCTCGCTCTGATTCGTCCGCGAACGGCTGCTGGCGGACGCGCTCGAGGAAGACCTCCAAGAGCCTGCGCTCGAGTGAAGCCCGAACGTCCCCGATCCGCTCTACACCCTGTGATGGCGTTAGCTCCGGCTGGGCATGACGTGCTAACCCTACGAGCGCACCTGCAAAGCCTCGGTCAAGTGCGCGCGCCGAGAAGGGTGTGACACTCGCCACCTCTACGGAACGGTAGAAGGTCTCGTGGTAATGCCGGAAGCGCTCATAGTGCGAGCGGTCGCGCGGCTTATGGATATTGAGCAGCGTTACAACGAGTCCCGGCCTCTCGTCATCGCGGCCCACCCGGCTGGTGGCCTGGATATATTCGGCGTGCGTCTTCGGTTGACCGAGAACGATCATGAGTCCGAGCCGCTGAATGTCGAGACCGACAGAGATCATGTTCGTTGCGATGGCGCAGTCCACCCGCTGTTCGATCTTGTGAAATGGTGTTTCGAGCCGCCGGCGCGCCTCGGCCACTTTGTCGGTCGAGACACGCGAGGTCAGCTCCACCACCTCAGAGAAATTCTTGCGGTCCTGAAAGAGTCCACGGTCCTCGCCGATTCGCTTGCGAGCGCCGTAGCCTTTAATCGTATTCTGGACTTCTTCCTCGAGAATTCTCCGCGCTCCGCCTAACTCGCGCAGGCTGTTGAAGTAACCGAGCGTCGTCATGTAGGGGTCTGCGGCGTTGTCCTCGTTCTTGTGCCCGCCGGCATCCCGATAGGAGCGCTCGGCGGCGCCCATCAGTGCAAGCCACGCTCTGCGCATCAGCACTTTAGGGTTGCGACCTTGCGAAGCAATGCCGACATAAAGCCGCGCCGGAACCTCCGAAGACGGCATAGTGCGGGCGAAGAATGAATCGCGGCGGTCAGGCCCGGGCGGTGGAAACACCTGCGTCAGCGCCCGCGCAAAGAGCGCCTGGATCTGATCCTGCGCATGGCGCACGGTAGCCGTAGACGCAACGATCTTGGGCCGGACCGCGCGTCCGTCTATCTGCCGCACGCAGAGTGCTTCGATGGCCGCCTCGTAAAGGCCCGCCATCGTCCCGAGAGGTCCAGCTATCAGGTGCAGTTCGTCCTGGATCACGAGGTCAGGCGGCTGAAGCGGCGCCGCGAGTCGCGTGCCCTTTCCGGGCTCTGCAGCCCCGTAGAATCCCGTCGCGTCGTGGCGCTCCGCCCCGCCCAAGAGCGCCCCGGCCTGTCCGACCCATGGCAGCGACGCGAACTTGTCGACTGTCGCGATGAGGAAGGCGGGAAGTCGACGGTAAAGTGGCTCGTCCACGGCGACGATGGGTAACGCCCGGTCGCGCGTAAAGTCGCACTCGAAATTCGCGCAGACGATGCGAAGGTTGCGCGGAGAGTCGGAATTCGGCTCGAGGGAGAACGAACCGGGTTGGAAGCGCGCTCCGCACCACGGACAATTCTCAAGCGGTATCGGTGAAGGTTTGTGGTGCGGGTCGTTCTTGAACTGATTGACTTTGCTTCGCGCTGAATCCGAGCGCCCGTCGCCCTTGCGCCCAAGGATGTTCGGAGTCGCGGCCTTGCCCACCCAGAGACCGATCTCGAAGGACCACTCGCCGTAGCGTTCTCGATCGTTCTCGCGCTCGAGCTCAAGCGCGCACACCAGCCCGGCGGCTCGAGCGAGCTGATCGAGAGTGAGAAGGCGCAACGTGTAGCGCATGATCACACTCACGCCCGCGCCTGCAAGCCCATTCTCGCCTGGGTGACGCAGTCGTCTCAGAACCATCGCGAAGGCCGCTAGACCCAGGTATGCCTCGGTCTTTCCACCGCCAGTCGGGAAGAAGAGCAAGTCGACTGTCTGGCGATGAGGATCGTGCGGGTCAGCGAGGCCCGGGAGGTTCAGCAGGAGGAAGGCGAGTTGGAAGGCACGCCAGCGTGGTAGCTCGAGGCCGAGCCGTTTCCTGAGTGCTCGCGCCACCGCCCGGTTCGCCACGCGGAACGCGTCGAGGGCGTGCGCATCCCGGGTCAAGACAGTGATGCCGTGATCGATCCGATCGGCGGCGATCCCCGCATAGCGAAGAAGTTCTTCTGCGGTTTCTCGGCGTGTTCTTTGAAGGGCTTCAATGTCCCGCCGCTGCGCGTCGATCCAAGTGCGGTACTGCCCAACCAATGGGCGTAGCGCGGCCTCGACAGCAGCGCGGTCGCGGAGCTTTCCGAGGGTATCCATCGAAAGCTCCACACCATCGAGCGCGATTGTCTCCGTCTTCTCCACCTCAGCGCTTGGGATCCACGCGGTGCGAAGCACTCGGCACTCACGATCCACGACCTCCCAGTCGGCCGAAACCCCATGGCCCGTCGCATATTCCGGCGTGTCGGCGTAATGAAGGTCGGCTACGAGTTCGTCCCATTCCGCGGCGCGCGCTCCACGCAGGTCTGGCCGAGGAACGAAAGGTCTTTCGCTTCGCACCTCAATCTCCGGCTGAAAGGCATACGCGAGGTCAGGCTCTCCCTTGTCCGGTGCGACTGGTGCGCGATTGTTTACCAGGAAGACCGATATGGAATGCGTTCCCTGCGGGATGTGCCCTGCGAGGTCATCGGCGGTGATCTGCCGCTCGACGACGAGGAGCTGAAGGCCAAGCGAACCAGCGAGGTCGTGAACCACGGGGTCATTGGCCCCCATGAACGGCACCAGCACCGTTACTTCGCGGGACAGTCGCTGCCAGACGGATATGACCTTGCCGTCCGCGTCCTCAACCTTTTCTTGCGTGTAGTCGCCCCAGCGGGCGATCACAGTGACGACGCGCGTCGCCTTTGGTGCGAGGAAGCTCAAGCCCATCGACGAGGGGAAGAAACCCTTCTTGGCAGCCTTGCGCTCTTCATTCGACTCCTCAGCGAGGCCTGCAGACTCGGGGATCTCGCCGATGTCCTCGTCCTCGTCAGAGTCGGCGCTCTTCTCAGGCGACGTGCCGGACGGGATCAGGAAGCCCGTGAGGTACCAGTTCGATGGACGCACCCGTCCTGGCAGCCTCTCCTCAGCGAGCTCGTGACCTTTCCAGGGGCCGACTAGGTCGAGCTTCAGAGCCTCAACCAGTCTCGCGCGCACGTGCAAGGAATTGGCAGACGTACTCACCTCGGTCCGTGTGGTCATGAAAAAAGATCCTTACTGTCCGCCTTCGATACACGATTCACTGCCAACTTACGACCGCGTTTCTTTCCAGTCGTCACACCGGAGCGCGCCTCCTCGTTTGCGTGCTTGGCGTTGAGCTCAAGGAGACTCGCGAGCACCTCGTCACGGATCTCGTCAGGCCAACGATACCGATACGGTTTCTTCTTGTGGCCCCACTCCTCCTCGTCGATTTCGTAGTCGAGGAGGAACTCGCAGTCAGTATTGATGTGGCTCCAGCCGTAGGCGTCCAACACGGCGCGATCCATGGCGGCGTGTAATTCGCGGAGCTTCACGATCTCCGGATCGCGTTCGTCGGGATCGTGGAAGCGGTTGTAGGTCTTAGTCAGACCCTCATCCTTTCGCAGCATGAGGGTGGCGCGGAATTCGTAATAGGCACGCCCTGCTGCTTCGAGGCCCAGATGAGTCTGCCAGTGATCGAGGAAAGGGAAAGGTTCGAAACAAGAGGTGGGCGTATAGGCAAGATCATCCTTCATTGTGGACATAAAAAACCGCGCCCACACCTCGTGTACACGAGATTGCAAGGATGCAAATCCCGCATACGACTCTATAGCAATCACGGAGAGGTTGCTGGAGTAGACGATCCCTTGCGGAAGGAAAGCGAACGCGTAGTGGGTGGACGCCTGAGAACCGGCAACCAGTACCCGCGTCAAGCCAGCAATGGCCGCTCGTAGACCAGGGCGCTTTTCCGCGTACTGCCACCAGCGCTCGCGCAGTGCGTCACGCTTCTGACGCTCTCGTTCTGGCCGCACTTTCTGTTCAACAATCGACATGAGATCCGGCCAGCGACGAGCCTGTTCCTCACTCATGTCGAAGAAGTCGATCACGTAGCGGTGGTGCGCATGCGACGGACTGGTTGCAACCTCGGCGTATCCGATGTAGGGGAAAATGCGCTCGGCGTTATGTGGATCTTGTTGTATAAGTCGCCGCATCTCCACTAGCGGTGTAGCCAGTCCGCTTGTATCCGTGTCATCGAAGGTAAATCCCATACCTAAGACTATGCTGCCCTGAAAGCTCAAGCCAGCATTGGCGACAAGGCCAACGGGATCCTCGTGACTGCCGCGATGGAATAGGAACGCGGTGATCGTTTCGACGTCGCGGTCGTCGAGCCGCCTAGGACCCGAGTAAGGTCCCTTGATGACGTGGACCATGCTCACTACTACCGCCGCCGACCCGGGCCACTTTAAACGTCTGCGAGCAGCGAAAATTGTTCCTCCATGCTGACAGATCCAGCGTAGACCCGTGGCTCGCGTATCGCCCTCGCGGATCGTCTTGGTCGCGATCAGGCCGAAGGTGCCTCCTTCGCGCACCAACGTGAAGGCCCGTCGAAAGAACTGAGCCACAAGGTCGCTATTCCCGTGGCTCTCGGCGTGGATGTGTTTCAGCCAGAGCTGGAAAGCCGAAACATTCGCGCTCCCCGTAGTATTCTTGTTTGCAAATGGCGGATTCCCGACAATCGCATCAAAGCCAGGATTCTTGCGGTCAAATACTTCCGGGAACTCGATATCCCAGTGGAAAGGTGCGAGCGGTGGGTCCGAGTGGCGCCAATCATCGATCCAGTCGCGATACCGTTCGGCGTCGCCATTTACGACGGCATTCGCGTACTCGCTCCGCTTGGCTTCTCGTTCCTTCGGCGTCTCACGCTCGAAGAAGGCAGCCAGAATGAGATCGGCGTAAAGCCGGACTTTCGACAGCTCGTTTTGCGCCTCGTCCCATAGGTCGCGCAACTCCGAGTCCGATACGCTGTCGTTGGCGATGCGGATGCGCTGACGCAGCTTTGCAACGATCTCGACGTGCTCCCGTACGCGCATCGTCTCGAATCCTGCTTGGAAGTGCGCTGCGTTTCCATCCCAATGGAAAGCCTCGATCTGCTTCCGTGAGAGCCCGACTAGCGAATCTCCGTGCCGTAGTGCGTGGTCGACGAAGGTGAGCGCGTGATCCTTCGCGAGCGTCACGAGCCAAAGCGAGACTTTCGCGAGGTCCACGGCCACAGGGTTCCGATCGACGCCGTAGAGGCAGCGCTGCGCAATGAGTCGACGCCCGAAAACCACCTCGTCCTCGTCGGGTGGGATCGTCGGAATCTCGCCGTGCCTGTGCCAAGCCTCGACCAGCGCATCTCCGAGCTGACGGCAAACCTCGACTAGAAAAGCACCAGAGCCCATTGCGGGATCGCAAACCTTGAGATCAAGGATTTGCGCGGGCCGGGGCGGGCGGCCGTCCGCTCCGCGCAAGCGCGCAAGGATCGGCTCAAGCGTCGTGCGCACAATAGGTTCTGTGAGAGCGCGCGGCGTATAGTGCGAGCCCGAGCGACGCCGTTCCTCGCTCGGCTGGAGCACCATCGCACCCTTCGGAACGAGGTCTGGTGTAGCGGCGTGGTCAATCACTGGCAGGAGCGCCGCGTGAAGGTCCTCGAGCGTCGTGGCCCTAGCCATTGCCTTCTTGACCGTATCCGTGAGCTTGCGATCGGCGAGGTCCTGCAGCCACTTATCGCGCTTGGCCGCAGGTTCGCTTAGCAACGCCTCAAGATCCACTGCCGTGGGCGCACCCTGCTTCTTCTGGGCCTTGATCGCCACCGCCCGGCCGGTCGCCTTCTCGAGCCGGAAGCCCATCATAGTCTCGTACACCGAACCGATCTGCTCCACGTCAAGCGCGCGGTACGAGATGCGCTCGCTATCGAGGACGAGGAGCTTTTCGAGCGCGCGATAGATGGTGCCGTCTGGCACAAGCGGAGGCTCGATCCGCTCGTGTACCTCTCGCGCGGAGGCGGATATACGTCCCTCAAGAAACTTGAAGCGGTCCGGGTCGAAGAGAACCCCATATCGCTTCGGAAGACGCATTGCGCCTGACTCGGCACCGTCGTGGATCATCCGGAAGAGCGCAAGGAGTTGTGCCCAAGCGCCATAGCGCTGGTCCATCGTGTCCGGAAAAAGCGCTGCGTCTTCGCGCAAGCGCTCGTAGAGACCGGCGAGCGAGTAGTAGCGCAGGAACGTTTCGTCCTCTGGCAACATGTCCCGCTCCTCGGCGTAGAGCACGAAGACGAGCCGCAGAATAACGGTGAGGAGTGCGCGGTAGACCTCATCAGGGTGCTCGGCAAGTGGCTGGCGGAGCAGCTCGCCTTTCGACGCATCGTGCGCGGCCTGGAATCCGCGCAACAACTCATAGAGAGCGTGCAACACCTGCTCAGCCAGCCGCTCGCTCACCTCATTCTGGAACTTGCGGCTATCGTCTAGGAGGGCGGAAAGGCGTTGGGCGCGCGGCAGGCTGAGGAGTCGCGACTGCCCGAGAAGCAGGCGCAGGGCGGTCGAGATCGGTCGCCCTGCCGTTTGGATCATGTCGGCGACTTGAAAGTCGAACCAACCTGAGCTCTCGCCTCGCGGCGCGGAAATCAGGCGCAGCGCGCGGCCGTTGAAGAGCAGACCCGCGGGTACCCCCGTCTGGCGCAACAGCCGTTCCATTCGGCTATGAGCAGAGGCTTCGAGCTGACCGTGACCGCGGACAACGCGGTCGAAGTCCTCGCCGGCTTTGAGGGTCCGCACAAGGAGCTGCCAAGGGGACGCGCCTTCCTTCGGCTCGAGTTCGCGCACGGCGAAGTCGGGCCGCAGCGTCTCGCCGTAGTCTGGAAGGGGCACCTCTAGTTCGGTCGGTATTGGACTATCACTCGTGCCCGCGTAGGCTTTCGGCGAGAAGCTCCAGTCGAGAACCTGTTCAGCGAAAGCGTGGAAGTCCGACAGGGCACGAGCTGTGTCGTCTCCCACCCCGTAGTACGGGACTGTGGGACGTTCTCGAACATTTCCACGGGAAGTTGCGGAATCGAGACAACCAATCAGAAGCCGCTGGCCCTCAGCATCGCGCCGGTCGAGAATCGCCCCTGCACGCACCAGAGCCGGTGCCGAGACAACGAGTCCCGTCGGCCGAACGAAGCCGATCCATTCGAGGTGCGCGAGAATCTCGGGATCGAGCTTGGCCATGCCACTCAGTTGGTCTCGGGCCAGAGGTAGATGAGCCCGATCGGCTCGACGCGCTTTGCCCGCACATCATAGAACTCGCGGATGCGCTGCGGCTCTCGCTCGAGATCGCTGTCAAACTGCTCTAAACGGGTGCGCCAGGATCGCATGTCCGATTCGAGCTGGCGCTTTTCTTCCTCACCAAAATCCAAGGTGAGCTGCTGGAACTCGCCCTCGTGCTTGGCGAGCTCCTCGCGTACGCGCCCCCGCTGCCGCTCAAGGATATCGCGCAGATCCTTCTCCTCTCGCTCGCCGCGTTTTTTGAGCTTGTCGATGGCAAGCGCCGCCAACTCCTCCGCACGCGGCTCGAGCTGCGGAAGAAGATCGCCGATATCGCGGGCCGCCGCGGAGAGGAGTTTTCGTTGGATCACGTCGTCAGGCGTGTGACGACCCGATTCGGCAAGAGAGCGCTCGAGTAGCTCGAGCGTCTTCGCCTCAGCCTCCCGAGCGTAGGCGCCAAGCGCCCCCTTGCGCTGCGACGGTTCGACCCAGCGTGCCGCGAGCGGCACCAGCTCCTCGTGCAAGCGCTCCGCACCACGGCCGTAGAGCGAGAGCCGGCCCAGCAAGACCACGCGCGGAATCGAGTCGGCGGACTGTGCCAGGCAGGCGCGCGAAAGGTCATGGTGAATGAAGCCTTGGGATCGGAAGCGGGCCAGAAGCCGCTGGGCGACTCGTTGCTCCAGGTGCAGATGGACGGTGTCCTCTGTGAGAACGCCCGCGTCCTCGAAGACAACCGGCCGGATTGGCGCCTCGCGGCGCCAATTGGCGAGCTTCTGGTCCTGCTTCCGCGGTGAGCGGAGCGTGTCGAGGGTGGTGGCCCAGCTCGCGTCCGATTCCGCGCGCCGGTCGAGCGGCGGGAAGGCCCATACGCGCTGGCCGTCTTCGTCACTCGTCTCGGCGAGCGGCTCCGCACCCAGTAGCTCGAGGGAGCACGAGAGCGCCTCGCGGAACGGCGCCGCTTCGAAGGCTACCCAGCTGCGAGACGCCTCGAGCAGATTCTGACAGCGCTCGATCTGCGCCTTGAGATCTTCTCGACGTTCGCGAGCGCCTTCAAACTCTTCCTCGGTGATGCGCTTCTTTTCCGCGTCGAGATCCGCCTGCTCGATTTCGCGCGCCAACTTCTCGGCGTCGCGGTGGCGGATGCCCCTCGCGAGCCGACGCTCGATGTCGTCGTCGATTACCTTCGACAGACTGCCGAGCTCCTTCTTGATCGTCTCCGTCTTCTTGACGAGTACCTCGAGCACTCGGTCTTCGATGCGTTGCGGCAACACGAAGTAGTGGCAGCGAACCTCATCGGCCGGCTGGAGCTTGCGGTCGATGCGCCCGTTACGCTGCTCGATGCGGCCCGGATT
>CAZLGP010000126.1:0-3418 GCA_964558905.1 uncultured Thermoanaerobaculia bacterium
TACATGGCCGGCTACGATAAAACAAGCGGTTTGGCTGTTGGCGGTTGGCGGTTGGCGGGATTGCCCTCTCAGCCGTAATCTCCCGCCAACCGCCAACCGCCAACTACCTGGCACACCTTCTGCTCAACAGTAAGCGTGTCCGGCGCAGCGCGTGCCGGACTCTGATGGAGGAAAGCGCATGAACATCATTGGATGGATTCTCTTTGGTCTGGTCGTCGGCGCGATCGCGAAGTTCCTCATGCCGGGGAAAGACCCGGGTGGCTGGATCGTGACGATCCTGCTCGGTATCGCCGGCTCGTTCGTTGGCGGTTTCCTGGCGACGGCGATGTTGGGACGTGGCGATCAGACCGCTGGCTGGATCGGCTCGATCATCGGCGCGATGGTCCTGCTCTTCGTCTATCGCCTCATTGTCGGACGGCGCCGGGTCGCTTGACCCCTGTCGTTCTCTCCTGGTGGACCCCGGCCTCGCCACACGGCGAGGCCTTTTCTTTTTCGTCACGGAACATTCGGCCTCACGCCGCGTCTGAAACGGAGTGCGGGAATGCGACCCGGGCAGTGGCACTTACGATGCTTGCACGGGTTGCAATACGCTTCCGCATCCCCAGGAGGAAACAGTAGAGCTCATGAATCCAACCACCAAACGCATCCTGTCGACGATCGCCATCGTCATCGCGTCCGTGGCCTTCGGGATCCTCATCAGCGCGGACCTCGGCTTCATGCGCACGTCGAGCGCGCAGACCGCGGTCCAGACACAGAGCGCCGGCTCGGTGTCCGCCGTCACGATCCCGTCGTTCGCCGACGTCGCCGCGCGGGTCATGCCCGCCGTCGTTTCCATCCGCTCGACCGAGATCGTGAAAGCGAGCAGCCGCCGCCGCCAGTTCGGCATCGATCCCTTCGAGTTCTTCTTCCCCGATCCGACGGATCGGCGCCGCTTCGGCGGCCAGGGCGAGGAAGACGAGGAACGGTCTCAGCGCAGCGGCGGCTCGGGCTTCATCGTCTCGCCAGACGGCTACATCCTCACGAACAACCACGTGATCGAAGGCGCTACGAAGGTCGACGTGCACTTCGGCTCCGACGAGAACGGCAACGGGGGACGTACGGTCCCGGCCAAGATCGTGGGCCGCGACCCCGCCACGGACCTGGCCCTGCTGAAGATCGAAGCCGACCAACCACTCCCCTCGATCCGTCTCGGCGATTCCGACCGCATCCGCAAGGGCGACTGGGCCATCGCCATCGGTCACCCGTTTACCTTCGAGAACACGTTGACCGTCGGCGTCATCTCCGCGAAGGGCCGCTCGCTCGGCCTCAGTCCGGAGACGCAGTCGTTCGAGAACTTCATCCAGACCGATGCCGCGATCAACTTCGGCAATTCCGGCGGCCCGCTCCTGAACATCGCCGGTGAGGTCGTAGGCATCAACACCGCCATTCGCGGCGGCGGCGCGCAGGGGATCGGTTTCGCGACGCCGGTGAACACGGCCAAGACGCTCCTGCCACAGCTCAAGGAAGGCAAGGTCGTCCGTGGTTACCTCGGCATGACCATCGGCGACATCACCGAAGAGCACCGCGAGGTGTTCAATCTGCCCGAGGCGCGAGGCGCGCTCGTGCAGTCGGTCGAACCGGGTAAGCCTGCCGACAAGGCCGGCATCCGCCACGGCGACGTGGTCGTCGACGTCGACGGCAAGCCGATCCGCAACAATCGCGAGCTGATCGATACCATCTCTTACCTGCCGGTCGGCACGGAGGTGAAAGTCGGCGTCATCCGCAACGGCCGCCGCGAGGTCCTCACGGCCCGCACTGCGCAGCGCCCTGCCGAGGGCGTCCCCGCTGACGAGGCCGAGAGCGTCGTCGAGCCCGCACGCGACAAGCTCGGACTGACGGTGCAGAACATCACTCCAGAGTTGCGCCGCCTGCACAACTTCGGCGAGAACGTCACGGGCGTGATCGTCACCAACGTGAAGAACGTCTCTCCCGCGGGCGATGCGAACATCAACGAGGGAGACATCATCAGCGAGGTCCAGGGCCAGAGGGTGACGAACGTGGACGAGTTCCGCGCCGTCATCGACAAGGTCCGCAGCGGGCAGCGCCTGCGCGTCTATGTCTCGACCCCGACGCGCGGCGGCCAGCTGGTATCCGGCTACCGACTGATGCAGGCACCGTAAAGGTCAGAAACACGAATCACCGCGAACGGCCGGGCAGTTGCCCGGCCGTTTTTTTGGAGCGCTACAATTCGCGCTCGTGTCCGACGAGCTCTTCATGCGGCGCGCGCTCACTCTCGCCGAGCAGGGGCGCCATTCCGTGAGCCCGAACCCGATGGTCGGGTGTGTGATCGTGCGCGATGGCGAGATCATCGCCGAGGGGTGGCATCGGCGGGCGGGTGAAGCGCATGCGGAGATCGATGCGCTGCGTCGTTGTGGCGATCCACGGGAGGCGACGATGTACGTGACGCTCGAGCCCTGCTCGCATCACGGACGGACACCGCCGTGCGCCGAGGCGGTCATCGCATCGGGTGTCTCCCGAGTCGTCATCGCGATGAGCGATCCGAATCATCTCGTCGATGGCGGCGGCATCGCGGCGCTGCGCGCCGCGGGGATCGACGTCGTCACGGGCGTCCTCGAAGCCGAGGCGCGGAGACAGAACGAGAAATTCGCCTGGGCGATCGCACAGAAGCTGCCGTTCGTGCTCGTGAAAGCGGCCATGACGCTCGACGGAAAGCTCGCCACCGTCGCGCGCGAGTCCCAGTGGATCACGTCCGAAGCGGCAAGGGAGAGGAGCCTCGCACTGCGCGAGGAGCATGACGCCATTCTGGTCGGCGCCGGCACGGTCAAGGCGGACAATCCGCGCCTCACCCGCCGTCTCGGACTCGCGACGACGCCATGGACCCGCGTCGTGCTCGATGGCGACGGCGACGTGCTTCCGCATGCGCAGCTCTTCACCGACGGCGGACGAACGATCGTCTTCACGAGCGCGCCGTCGCGGATCACCGGGAGTGCGGAGGTGGTCGCGGTCGACGGCCGCACCGACCTCGCGCGAGTCTTCGGCGAGCTCTATACGCGCGGCATTCACTCCGTGATGGTCGAAGGCGGATCGGTCGTGCACTCCGAGGTGATCCGGCGCGGCCTGTGGCAGAAGATGGTCCTTTTCGTCGCGCCGATGCTCATCGGCGGCGCGGACGCACCGGCCATCCTCGCCGGCGAAGCGGTCAGCCGGTTGACAGAGGCGTACACGTTCCGCTTTGATCGCGTGGAACTGGTCGGGCGCGATCTGATGATCACGGCTTACCCTGCCTGAGAGTGCTGTGCTGAGAGTGCTGAGTGCTGGGTGCTGAGTGCTGAGTCCCACCCACCCCTACTCGGGACTTAGGGCTTCGAAACTCAGAACTCAGGACTCAGGACTCAGCATTCGAAAGCACTCAGCACCC
>CAZLGP010000127.1:0-33983 GCA_964558905.1 uncultured Thermoanaerobaculia bacterium
CCGGGCCGGCGGCTGTTGTCCCGGCTGGGGGGGGGGGGGGGCGCCGCGGACGATGCAGTACTCCGCTTAGAGAATCGCGGTCCACGCGCCGTAGGCGATTGCTGCGGGGAACCCGGAGATTGCATACGCCAGCGCGATCAGCGTCGTGACGATGACGGGCGTTCGACGGCCGTTGAACGTGCGCCGGACGATCCACAGCAGCGCGGGATAAAGAGGCGTCACGTTCGTGATCTGCCACAGCCAGCGAACCGCGTACATCCCGGCCCCGGCAAAGAGGATCGCACCGATGGCCGCGCCACGCCGGCCCAGCCGCTCCTCGCGCAGCCAGAGGTACGCAAAGACGAAGGAGGCGTTGAGCTTGAGAAACGCCATCGCCGTGTAGAGCCACGTCAGCGGGACGAGCAGCGGGAGCAGCGCGAACGGTGTCAGCGTCGCCGCCGCGGCCGATCCGAAGCCCGGGACCCCCGCGGCGATGTACGGGTTCCAGTGAAACGTCCGCGGGTCGTGCTTCGCCAGCGCGAGCAGCGTGAAGTAGGCGGTCGGCGGATCGTTCAACAGCGAGTTCTGCGCGCGCGTGACGTCCAGCGGCCGGCCCATGTTCCACGGGCTGAAATTCGTGAAGACGTCGTTGGGCGATACGACCCGTCCCATGAATGCAACCGGGAAGAAGAAGACGAAGTTGACCACCGCGAGCGCGATCAGGGCCGTGCGGTGCTTGCGAAGTCTTCGGGTCACTGGCGGCGGAGTTTATCCTGACGCGATGAAGAAGATTCTCGTCGCCGCCGACGTCGACCGCTCGTTCGACGAGCGCGCGCGGGGTGACGCGCGGTTCGAGGTCGCGCGACATTCCGTCCGGACGGAAGCGGAGCTGGCGGACATCGTCGGCGAAGCCGAGGTGCTGGTCACGCGGGCGTACAACAAGGTGACGCGGCGGGTGATCGAGGCCGCGCCACGGCTCGAGCTGATCGCGCAGGGCACCAGCGGCATCGACAACATCGACCTCGCCGCCGCCCGCGAGCGCGGCATCCATGTGGTCCACATGCCGGGCGTGAACGCCAATGCCGTCGCGGAGCTGGTGATCGGGTGCATCATCGCCATGACCCGCACCGTGCCGTTCTACACACGCGAGGTCGTACGAGGTCGGTTCTCCCGCGACGACTGCGCCACGCGCCACGAGCTCCGCCACTTCCGCCTCGGCATCGTCGGCCTTGGCAACGTGGGCGGTCTCGTCGCGAGATACGCGCGCGTGTTCGGCATGGCCGTGCAGGCATACGACCCCTACGTCGCCGAGGCGCGCGTGCCGACGCTCCAAGGGCTGCTGTCGACGAGCGACGTCCTCACGCTGCACGTCCCCCTCACCGGCGAGACGCGGAAGATGATCGGTGCGAGGGAGATCGCACTGCTGCCCCGCGGGTCGTACCTGATCAACGCCGCGCGAGGCGAGGTGCTCGATCAGGGTGCGGCGATCGAGGCGCTTCGCAGCGACCATCTCGCCGGCGTCGCCCTCGACGTCTTCGATCCCGAGCCGCCCATCGGGCCGCTTCCGGCCGATCCACGACTCATCCTCACCCCGCACATCGCCGGCTGCTCCTGGGAGGTGAAGACGACGGTCGGGGGACGGTTGTTCGAGAAGATTGCGGACTACTACTCCCCGGCGTCCGTCTGAGCGCTTACAATGTCGGATACATAGGCAACCCAAAGGTCGCATCTTGCCACTGCAACCAATGAAATCAATGAGTTACGACCACCGGCGAGGTGGCCGTAAGGTAATCGTGAGTCTCATGTAGGTCGAAAATTGGAGGTCTACTCCTGCCGATCGCGCGAAAGCGTCCGAGCGGTACGGTGGCTGCGGCGTCACTCGATCTGAACCTTGAAAACGCCATTTCTGGCGGTCCCGATCCACAGTACATCGCCATCGAGCTCGAAATCGACGATTCCGGTGATGTTGCGATCACCGAGATGCCAAGCATTGTTTGAGCGCACCTGCGCGCCAAGCCGGGTAAGCACGCCAATGCTGTCGAGATTGACAGTGAAGCTGCCTGCGCTCGTGCATTCGGGGGGCCAGCTATGGCGGCGAGGAGCATCCCCGGGCGCGGAGGGCGTCGTCAACACGATCGGCCCCTCGGCGGTTCGCGCCCACAGATTCCCGGAAGAACAGCGACGGAGACGGACAATGTCGCCGGCACGCGCGTCGAGGACTTCCCTGTACGCGCCGTAGCGGAGGAACTCCTCGCCGGGACTTTTCCACGGCCAACGTATCATGCCACCGCGGGTGCCGATCTCCATCACACCCGTCCTGCGATCGAGTGCGATGGAGGTAAAGGTGTCGAACGATAACGCGACGCCGGCCGGTGTCGTGATCAGCAGACGGAAGTCGGAAGGCTCGACGACGAGCGGATCGGCGGACCACGGCATCTGCGCGCCGAGGTCGCGCCAGGTAAGAGTTTGTGCGGAGAAGGCGATGCGGCGACCGACGCGCATCGAGCCGGCGACGGCGGAAAACGGGTACTCCGTCACTTGCGGTGATCGCCAGTCGAGCCGACGGGCGATGCTCGGTCGGACACCATCGCCGGCCGAGCAGACGCCGGTGATGCCCGACGCACCGAAGCGAAGATGATCGAGCGCGCAATCCGCGGGAACTATGCCCTCCAACGCCAACGCTCCGTTCTTGATGACGTTGCGCGTGAGGAAACAGCCGGATCTCGAGCAGCCGGAGATCCACCACGATCCCTTTGCCGGAGCCGCGGAACGATGCGCGTCGAAATCGAACTGCGAGTCGATGATCGTTCCGAGGCCGTGGCCCAGCTCCGCGCGCGCGGCAGGGCCGGCGTTCGACGTGTCCCACGACTCGGTCACGTCCAATCGTCCGTTGACGAATCCAAGGTGGGCGACGGCGCGCTCGAACAGCGACGACGGTCCGAGCCACCGCTGCAAGATCACGCCGGCCCGCGTCGCGGACACGAGATGCTCGACGCCGCTGCGATCCGCGACCACGACACCGCGGCGCACGCCGTTTTGCAGTGCGGTCGCGGCGCGGACGGCAGGCACGTCCGGTCTCCATGCGACGGTGGTCCATCCGGCGGGACCGAGCCGTCCGACCCAGGTGCCGGCCGCTGAGGCGAAGACGACCGTATCGCTCGTGAGCGCGGCCACGCTGTGAATGCGATCCCACGCGAAACGATCGGCGTTCCACCACCCGGCGAGCGGAGCGGTGCGGTGATAAGGCGAGAATCGCGCGCCTCTCCCGCGCTCGCCACGCCAGCTGATCCCTTCCGCCGTCACCGTTTCCTCGGACGCGCTCACGGGTCGCCGCGGCCATTGTTCCGTCGCCGGATCGAGCACGAGTGCGCTGTCGCCCGCCTCTTTTATCCGAACGCCGGAATCGGTCGCGTCAAGCAATGCGGAACTGCTCGCCGGCGGCGCGTGCCATGCTTGCAGAAGGCGTTGTGGCTGGCTCGCATCACGGCGAAGCACGGCGCGGCCGGGGACGTACGTGTACAGCGCATCGCCCCGGCCTGCGATCTGCGTCGCGTTGTCGAAGAACATCCGTCCGTTCACGATCGCCGGAGCGTCAGGGCCGTCGAACGGGCGGAGCGTGACTTTGCCGTCCGCTGCAGTGATGGTGATCGCGGACGTCCGCCGCTCGCTGCGATCGCCGGGCAGTGTGCCGCGGAATTCGGCTTCGCGCCGCGTGCCGAAGATCCACGGTTTCCCGGCGGTCTTGAAGACGATCTGCGAATCCGTACGATGGATCGATCTTACGACGTCGTCCGCAAGCTTCCAGCGGCCCGGCGAGATCCACTCGGAGGAAATGCGGCGTCCGCCGGCCGCGGTGATCGTCAGCTGCCGGCCAACGATGCGCCACCGCCAGCCGTGCATGGGGATGGTCTCCGCGAAGGCGACGCCGGAGCGCAGCGGCTCGGGGGGCACAGCCGCACCGCGCCATACAAACGAGCCCTTCTGCGTACGCAACACGATCGTTCCGGCGACGGGCGTCCGCTCGATCGTCGCGCGCGCGAACGCGGGATCGATCCGCCGCAGGGCGTACGTTGCGGGATCGCGCACGGCCAATCCCGCGGCGGTCGAGAGCAGGAGCTCGCGTTGCTGCGAAACGGCGAGATCGTCGATGCACTGCCACGCCAGCGCTCCGCACCAGCCGATGAGCGGTACGTTCGACGGCTTTTCCCATTCCGGCTGGATACCGCGCCCCGGCCTGCGAACCCACCGCACGACGTTGTCCGCAACGTTCATCGTGGCCATGACTCCCTGCACACCGGGCAGCGGGACCGCGGGCAGCGCGTTCCCGGGCTCCGGCGGACCGACGGGCTGCAGGAAATCGCCCTCTTTGCGAAGCCGGATGATGCCGGCCTTTGAGAGCGCCAGCATGTCTCCGTTCGCCGCGATGGTGGCGGACAGAAACAAGTCCTCGGCGAAGCCGTTGCCCTGCGCGTGCAACGCGCCGAGAACTTCATGCGAGAACGTCGTAACGCCATTGCTGCGCACGGCACGAAGGCCGCCGGCATCGATAATGACGCCGCTCCGCGGGGGAGTCGTAAGGCCGGACGGCAGCTCGTCGACCGGTGTTGTGTTTCCCTTTGCGTCGATCGAGTAGAACTTGCCGCGGCCACGGATGTAGATCGTTCCAAATTTCTTCCGCGACGCCGACCACCCGACCAGCCGTCCAACCCCCACGGTCATGGTGTATCGACGGATCCAGACCCCGTCACGCGGGTCGTACTCGGCGATGTTGCCGTGGTCGTCCAGAAAGACGAGCACGTCGCCGTCCTGCGCACCGTGCACGACCGATTGCGGATCGAGGCCGTTTCCCGTGCCTCCCCGCCGCAGCGTCGGCGTCTCATCGAACCCGCGAAGGAGCGCTCTGCCTTCCAGGACATACGCCGTGCGAGCCACGCCGCCGGTCACGCGCAGAGCGACGTGTGTTTCCTCGTAGTTCGCGACTTCTTCCGAGCGCGCCAGGGCGTCGATGCGGAGCAGGCGTTTCCCGCGCAGTGCATAGACGCCGTCGTTCGCAGCCTGAATCGCGGTCAGCGGGCCGATCGGATCCGGGATGGTCCATGAATCGGACGCGATCAAGTAGGAGGCGAGATCGCCTGCAGGTGTGACGAAGACGATCGCATCGTCTTTGCGCCACGCGACGGCCGCCGTAGCAAGGATGCGCCGCACGTCGGCGGAGATCGAAGTCGATTGTTCGGACGACAAATCGGTGACGCGATCGGCCAGCAGGCCGATCATACGGTCGCCGGCAAACGTCACGCGGCGATAGGCTTGTCTCCACCGATTCTCGAGTCGATGCGGACCGTTGCTTTTGCCGGCGAGATAGAACCTTCCGTCGACGGTCGTGATGAGGAGATCGCCGGCGGAAGAACGCTCGATCGATGCGATTGTGCCGACGACTTTTTCACCGCTGCGCGGCACCCATGAGCCGCTGGGCCAGTGGTACGTCGCGAGAAGTCCGCCCGGGCCGCCAACCGTGATTCTGTCCGGATCCTCGCGGACGATTGCCGTCGCCTGGTCCACAGGGAACGGCAGATCACCGCTGCCGAAGATCGTCACGCGCTGCTCGCCCAGCCGTTCGACGGAGCCATTGTTCCGCAGGGCGAGCAGCGCACCTGCCGGCGTGTATCGCACCTGCTTCACGTCGACGGGGGCCGATCCTTTGCGATCCCGGAGCTCCGCCGAGACGGAGTCGTATTCGACGACGATGCCGTTCGACACCAGCGCCATTCGAAACTCCGTCTGCGACGTCAGCAAATCGCCGGTGAGGAAGACGTTCGAAGGCGGCGGCCTGCGGCGAAATGTCTCCGAATGCTGGGTGAGCAGATGACCGCCGCCGCCATAGCGATAGATCTGTCCCTCGCGGCCGATGCCAAACGGCTGTCCGCCCGCTTCCGCGAGCTGCACCGGCGCGGATTTTCCTTCGGGGTCGAGATTCGTCCAGAACCTCTCCCCGGGCGTGATCGCATGCGGCTTGTCATTACCGAATGCGAGTACGCGCCGGGATCCGTTCTCGACGTCGCGAATGTGAACCAGCGGCGCTTCGGTGCTGCTTCCGGCTCGCGAGCAATCGGTGTACGTACGCCGCCGCGGGTTGTAGTAAAACGCGCCGCCGTCGGTGACGACGAAGAGCGAATTCGCATTCACCGATCGCACGGCCAGGACTTCCGGCCGTGCGCGATCGCTCCATCCTTCATCGGCTAGCACCGTCGTCGTCTTTCCCTCGGTGCCAGCGATGTGCGCGCGACGAACGTCCGCGCCTTTGCCGTCGTTCCGCCTGACGCGGTAGAACGCCGCGTCCTGCTGCGGCGTGGTGGTGAGATCGCTGATTTCGCCCTCGTCGATGGAGGCCGTAGCGCCACCGACGGCGCGGAGGCCGTGGTCGGTGCCGGCCAGCATCCTGCCGCCGAAGGGGACGATTTGCCGTACGTCCTCACTGCGAATGGCGGTAGCGAGACAGCGCTGCCGCACGGAGTATTGATAAAGACCGCTGGCCGCGCCGAGCCAAGCCTGGCCAGACCCCGCGCGCGCAGTCGTGACTTCGTCGAGACTCGTCAGCGCATTCGCGTGGTCGCAGAAGAACGGTCCCTGCCATCGGGCCGAGGCTTCCGGATAGAGCCAGAGCAACCGGCCGCGCGTATGCGCTGCCGCCCAATCGCCGTGCGGATCCGCACTCAACCTCAGAATGGATCGTTCGAGCACGCGCGACGGAACCGGCTGGAGCCGGCGACGGTCGGCGAAGTCCACGCGGCCCGGCGTGACGAGCCATGCGCCTTTGTCGGTGAAGATCGCATCGCGAAGATCGATCGACGAGAGAGAGGACTGCTGCCACGACCGCGTGCGCATCGGGCCCTTGTTCGCGGTCGATGCGATCTCGTAACGCGCGATGCCGCGTCCTCGCAACGCGACCAGCCACCCGAGGTCATCCAACTCGGAGCGGAGGACTTGCGGCGCGGCGATCGCGTTTCCGACCCAGACCGGGTTGCGCGGCGGCGGAAGCCAGGCGCGGTCCTGATCGAGGAGCGCCGGCGTCACGCCGCGCACCGACTGATCGGCGCCGAGGACGATCAACTCTTCCTTGCCGGAGCCGCGGGTCACGTCGAGTGCAGGGCCACGTGCGCTGTCCGGATGCACGACCCGGCTCGCTTTGTCGAAGAACAGCAGGCCGTCGCTCGTGGCAAGTCCCAGCGTCGATTCCGTCGAGGCGATGGCGTTGAGAGTGCTGTCGCGGTAGTCCACGACCGGCCGGACATCGGCAACGGCTTCGACGTCGTTGAACCAGATGCCCGGCACGACGCCCAACAGGACCACGACATGCAACGCCGCAAGAACGATCCAGGACAACCCGGCGAGTTGCTGCACCGCGGGCGTGCGCCAGACGTAGAGGTAAGGCCAGCTCAACGTCTTCTTGGTGTCCGCGTAGACACGATGGACGATTCCTTTTTCCGACGGACCTCGCGCATTGGCGCGGTGTCGTTGCGCGAGACCGGCACGCGCTTCGAGCAGTTCCTGCCAACGCCTGCCAACACGGGTTTTCCAGTGGCTGTACAGACACCGCACACTCTGGCGCGCCCACGCGTCGGCCGGATCGCCTTCATCCGGCGGAGGAACGTCGATCGGATCGCCGGCATGATCGTGCATGACGATCCAGGTGTCGAGCACGACCTCCTCGCGTATCCGTGAAGGTGCAACCGCGATCCACGTGTCGCGCGCGGTACGCCGCGGGTCGTAGGTCCGATCGCCGAAATCGAGCCGCTCCGCGCGAATGGCTCGGTAGTAATCGATGCTTGTTTGGATTCGCTCACGCGGTGGCATGTGCTGGCGATCCTCGGGAAGCGCGAAGACGTGCCGGAGGAAGTCGACGTATGGGCGATACTCGGGGTCGACGGTCCTCCGCATTTTGTGCATCCAGCGATCGATACGGCGCGGGTCGACAGTGACGCCGCGCGTGCTCGCCCAGAGCGACATGGTCGCGAGCTCGCGATAGACGTCGGCGCGGCGCATGCGCCAGCTGCGCGAGAGCGAGCCGCTCCAGCGCCACCCGAGATACGCGAGAAGCGTTTCGCCGGCGTCGACGGCGGCCCGCAGCGCTCTATCGACGTCCGCCGGCAACTTCGCGGCACGAAGGCGGAGCTTCGCGATTTGATAGGCGCCGCGCACAATGATCAGCGCGTGCGGTGAGCCCCACCATCGCGCGTGCAGTCCGAGCCTGGCGTAGCGACCGAAGCTGCGGCTCTCGATCGCGTGAAGGACGCAAGCGACGACGTGCTTGTTCCGGAGGACACGCCAGGATTCGGTGTACGCGATCCATCCCGCGACCAGGCAGGCGAGGGCGATGCACGCGGCGGACGTCACGCCAAGGCGCCAGAGAAAATCGCGATCGGCAGACCACTGCGTCAACAGATCGAGCGGAATCGCCGCGAGGATCAACGCGGTGACGGTAGCGGCAACAGGATGCCGCATCGGCAGGCCGTGCCGCCGGTGCTGGCGTACGCCCTCGATCAGGTATCCGGCCAGACACGCATACACGACGGCGGGCCACCATAAATAGATCGCGCCGCTCTGATGAAGGATGCGCCAATGGAGCTGCAGCGGATTGAGCCGGACCAGGACGAAGAAGACGCTGCAGGCGATGGCCGCCAGGAGAAATGCCCGGCCGCCGTCCGTCCTCGGCGGGACCGTCTCGGCGCGATCCCGCGACGGAATGACCGGAGTCACGGCGGCGCCGGCGGTGCTCACTCACTTCCTCCGCCGGAACGTGAAGAAATCGATGACACTGTTCCGCAGCTCCAGCCACCGGCGCACGAGCATCTCCTTTTTGTATTGGGTCGCCGCGCGCCGTTGTTTGCTTTGAATGTCGCCGAGCTGCCGCGTCAAGGGGTCGTGGACCTCGCGGATCGGAAGCGCCGGCAGCTCGATCGCTCCGACTGCCTTCACCAGTGCCTTCGCCGCGCTCGCAACCTCGCACTTCACAATGCCCTGCGCGAAACGGCGTTGCAGGTGTTCGTGCCTCTCGACTTCTTTGATGCACACGCGCAGCTTCATTCACCCCTCCGTTGCAGGTCGGCGATCTCTTTTCTGATCTTCGCGAGCTGCGTCTCAAGCTCCTGGTACGAACGCGTGGATGCCTGCAACTCAGCGAACGACGTGGCGAGCGCGGAGAGCCGCGATGCACCCTGCAACTCGCCGGCGATTGCGGTCAGCGTCCCGCGGAGATCGTTCAGAAGCGGAGCGAGATCGCGTGAGATCTTCTGCGCCGCGGCGAACGAGGCGGCGATTTTCCGATTCGTTTCGTCGACGTTTTTCAAACGGTCGCAAGCGGTCTTGATCTGCCCTTTCAGGTCCGCGCACTTGCGCTCGACGCGCTCCTGCGCAACGCGCCCGGCGGCATCTGCGAGGTTCTTCTCGAGCGATGCCACGAACGACTCCTCGAATTCGCCCTGCATGATCTTCCTCGTGGCTTCGCCGGCGGCCTTGACGTCGACGGCGCAATCCCAGCGGATCGCACGTGCGATCGGACGGAAGCTCTCCGCCGAGATGCGGAACGCGCTGATCCGGCCGTGCGCGTTGTCGATGAGCAGCACGAGCCAACGCGCGCGCTCTTCGGCGCTGACGACGCGTCCGAACAGCGCCGCGGCCAGTTGTTCCGCCGCGGCATCGGACGGCCGGAGACGCGGATAGAGGCGGAGCGTGCGATCGCTCGGCGCGAAGATCCGCAGTCCGAACGGCGTCCACTCGCCAAGTTGTTCGAACGCAACGCGGACGCCTTGTGGCCGGTACTCGTGCAGGCGTGTGCCGAGGGAAGACACAACGTCGCTGGCGCCGGCGAGCGCGTGCGCCGTGGTGACGACGTGCACGAACGGATCCCCCTCGTCGAATCCCACGGGCAGAGAGGCACGCTCGATCCGCTGAATCATCACCGACTCGAGATCGTTCGACTGGTCCGTCCATTCGACCAGCAGCCGCTGCAGCTCGTCCGGCACGGTGGACTCGTTGTCGGCGGCATAGAGGTACAGAGGCTCCGGGGTCACCGGATCGTGTTCGTTCAATTCGTCGAGGAACGCGTCGAGCGTCCGCTGGCGCACCTGGATCTCGCCCTTCAGCCGTTCCGCGCGTTGCCGCAGCGATTCGTCGATGCCGCCGGTGACCAGCCGCATCTCGATGTCGAACTTCGCCGGCGCGATCTCCTTCGCCGCCTGGATCTCGCGGACGCGCGCGGCGACGTGCAGGTCCGCGAACTCTTCGATCGATCGGCTGGCGACGAAGCTCGCCTTCGCGATCAGAACCTCGGCGGCCTTTTCGTTCGCGCTGCGATTGAGCAGCACCAGCCCGCCCTGGCCGGCCTTCCAGGGATGACGCTCGAGGAACGACGGCGGAAGGCCGATGCTGTACGGCCACTGCACCCAGATGGACGTGCCGCTCTCGGCCGACGCGGCGCGCCACCATGCGCCGGGCGCGCGCTTCAGCACGTCCAGCAGCGGAAAGTCGCATACGACCAGCCAGAAAAATTGAAACGGAGGAGCATCGCGGACGACGATCGGCACCACGGCAATGTCCTCGATCAGATGAGTGGTGAGGCCGTCGAGAAGCGCGGCCGCCTCCTCGTGTGTACGCGCTCCGATGAGGTATTCGGTGTTGTGGCGCGAAACATCGAAGAGAACGCCGCCGTCGCGCGGCGAGCCGTCGCTGTGAAAGCGTAGCGGATCACGAAACTGCCACGAATTCGAGACCAGCGCGCGGAGCGGGACCGGACTCTTCTTCCGTAGCGAAATGAGCGAGTAGCGCCAGCCATGCTGTTCGCGGAGGCCGGCCAGCGAGCCGGCGGCGAAACCGTCTTGCTTCACCGCGAATTTGCCGTCGACTTCGTAGATCTCGTCCGGGAGCTCGCCCTTCCAGCAGACCGTGAGCGCCTGAGCGAGCTCATAAGGCGTTTCGAAGAGTGCGTACTCCTGGGCCATGTCAGTGCATCCGTTCGGACAACTCGTTGAGCGCGAGGTCGAGCGCTGTCACGCGCAGGTGGAGGTAATCGTCGACGGCCACGGCCGTCGTGCGCGCGGAGCGGTGAGGCTCGAGGATTGCTCCCTTGCCCTTCGGCCGCACGCGGTAGATCGATGCGACCGCCGGCTCCGGCGGAACGACGATCACGTGCTCGATCTCCCGCGTCAGGCCCGAGATCGTCGCGTACCACGAAGGCGCAACGCCGGGATGAAGGGAGGGCTCGCGGCGGAAACCGAGACCGCGCAGATCCGCTTCGAAGAGAAATGCGACCCACCAGTCGCTGCGGCCGACCTTCGCGTTCTCGAGCTGCGGCCACCGCGAAAGCGTCCGCGCGTAGTTGACGCGCTCGAACAATGCTGCCACCGCTCCGGGCGGAGGGAGCTTCGTTTCAAGCAGACGCCAACGGCGACGGCGTTGTCCGGTGCCGGACTCAAACGCGGCTGGATTCAGTCGATGGAGCTCGAACCGCACCGGCAGGGGCGCCAGCGCTCCGCGCCAGTCGTCGACCACGAGCGCCAACACCGCATTCAGCACCGATCCCGCCGGCTTCGACCAGCGCTCGTTTTCCCGCGGCGCCGGCTGCGTCGCTCCTTCCCACCCGATCCCCCAGCACACGTGGATCCGCTGTTCCTGCGGCGGCCGCGAGGTGGGCGGATAGTTGATGTGGATGTAACTGTTGTTGACGATCTTGAAGTCGCCGTACTCCTCGTACAGCAGCGTGGACAGAGTCCATCGTCCGTAATGCGGGTCCTGCTCTTCGTAGGCAGTAATCAAAGGAGTGCTCGTCGCGGTGCGGCGGCGGCGCAGAAGCCGGCGGATGAGCGCCGACTGATCGGCGAGCACCAGCGGCTCGGCAGCATCGAGCCAGATGTCGACGGCGTCGTAGTCGAAACGCTCGGCGAGAAGATGTGTGCCGCCTCTCTCCGCGAATGCATTCCAGAACCTCCTCTCGAACGAGCCGGGGCGCGTGTCCACCGAAGGCGTGCCGCGCACGAGCCCGTACTGCTGCATCGTGGGCGACTCCTGCAGCCGCTGCGCTGCGCGATTTCGCTGGGCGAAGCTCACCATTGTCTCTTTCCGATCAGCCCGGCCACCCGGTCGCGCAGCTCGTGGCTCTTGGTGTGCGTGTCCCAGATGAAGTCGAAAACGTGCAGCTCGCGCGAGTGCGGACCGCTGACCACCGCGTTCCTTCCCGCCATCGGGAAGTTCTCGTCGGCGACGATCGCGTGCGCGAGCGCGATCTTGTACAGCGCCTTCAGTTTTCGCGGCGAGATGGTCCAGGAGATGTGCGCTTTGTGCAGCCCGGTCCCCTCGGCTTGCAGCGACGCGGCGATCTCGTAGAACTCTTTCCTGAATCGCTCCAGCGCCGCCGCGGAGAACATCGAATCGCCGCTTGGCTCGCGGCGGATCGCCGAATCCAGAATCGCGCGGCCGAGGAGAAGAATGTCGTTGACGCTGGCGGGATGGGTCGGAGGGAACGTCTCGCCTGTGACAAAGCGGTCGCGCTCGCGGCCGAGCGCTTTATTCGACGCTTCGAAGAGGTCCGACTGCAAGGCCTTGTCGATATGCTTTCCCTTCGAGCTTGAGCCGCTGACGTTCGGGATCTCCAGGCGGAGCGGGAAACGATCGAGAAATGCATAGAGCAGATTGAAGTCCTCGCCACCCGCGCCGACGCCGACCGTGCCGGTGGCGAGGCCGCCGGGAAGCTCATTCGACGCGCCGATGAACATGACCAAGTCGCTGCGGCGCATCCCGCCCCAGTTGAAGTACTCGCGCTCGAGCACGAGCGTGAGCAGCGCGTTCAGGATGCTGCTCGAGGCCTTGAAGATCTCGTCGAGAAACGCGCCGCGCACGCCAGGGCTGGTGAGCAGGCCGAAGTTGACGTGAACGAGCATCCCCTGGCGAAGGAGCCCGATCTCGATCGGCCCGAACAGCTCTTCCGGCTGCGTGAAGCGGCTGAGCAGATAGCGGAAATACTTGTGCTTCTGCCGCTCCTCGTTCTCACGCTTTGTCCACCATGTCGTGTAGTCGTTGTCCTCCTCCTTCTTCGCGCGCATCGACGGAAGGTCGCGGATCTCCGGAACGATCAGACCCTGCAGGCGGAAGATGCTCTCGGCGATCTCGGTCTTGGCCACGCCCGGAGGGCCGAGGAGCAGGAGGTTTTCGCGGGCGATCAGGCAGGCCAGGGCCCAATCGAGCAGATTGCCGCGGTTGTCATCGAGATCCATGCCAACGAAGCGTTTGCGCAGCTCTTTGCGCATGTCCTGCACCCGGCCCGCGCAGGTCTGCGCCCACTCGAGCGGAACCGGCAGCCCTCTCGTACTGTGATCGTCGGCGAGGATCTTCGGGGTGACGGACGCCTGTGACCAGACCGTGCTTTGTCTCGGGCCGTCGATTCCCCACGCGGCGGTCACCCCTGCACCTTCGGCCCCGGGTGCGGACCGGGCCGCAGTCCCGATTCGGTCTCGATCGCGACGCCATGGCCGACGTTTGCGACGGTGAAGCGGCGGCTATCTCCCTTTGGACATGGGCCCGACACGATGTCCACCACGAAGTCGCTGTCGAAGTCTTTGTAGATCTCTTCCAGCCACTGATGGACGTCGGCGAAGAGATCGCTCTGCTTGGTGAGGCACGCGTCCCATTGCTCCTTCGGTCCTTCGTACTGCAGGCCGATACGGATCTGCCCCAGCTCGGTGCCGGATTCGACGATGATCGAGATATCCCCATCGCCGATGCGCAGCTTCTTTCGATGGTCGTCGCTCTCGATGAACTCATCGCGGATGAGCTCCGGCGGTTTTTCCGGGTGAAAGCCGAGCTTGGGCGTCTCGTCCTGCTCAGGCTTGAGCGGACGGCCCATGTACGTATCGTTGTTGCGGATGATCAGCTTGCTCATCGGCCACCTCCGGCGCGCACCTGCGCGTAGACCTGCACGCGCGTTCTCTCGAGAACGCGATTCTTCACTTCGGTTTTGAGCCGGTCGCGCAGTCGCTGCTGGATTCCGTTCACGACGACGTTCCTGATCGGCTCATTGACGGTCTGATTGACCATCCGGCGAACCGCTTCACTCACCTGGACCGGTGCGGTCTGGGCGCCGGTGTAGGTCCAGTGTTCCTTCACTTCGACGACGCCCGGTGTGACGTGCACGGTCGCGGTGAGATCGCTCACGTTCACCGGAAGCTGCCCGGTGACTGCCACTCGGTACGTGCCGGCCGTCTGTGGAACGCGTTGCCAGCCGGAGCCCTGCTTTTCGGCGAGGCGGATGAGCTCCTGTTCGAACATCGCGCAGCCTTCGCGGCCGAGGAGACGGCCGAGAGGGACGGCCTGCGCGGTGCCTTGAGCGGAGATGATGATATTGGTGACCGATGACATGGATACCTCCTACGAACCATCACGCCGGACGGGCTGGAATTTCACCGGCCCGGACGTATTCGCTCGGTTTATAAATATGACGGACACGCTCGACGTCTTTGAGTGTCGTCCGGTAGGGCCGATCCGAGCGGGCGAGGTCGTCCCACGACTCGAGCATGCGCATGGCCTGGCGGATCTCTCGCGGAGAGAAGTAGTTCGGCTTCGTGTCGTCCTTCGGATCAGCGCTGCTGCTGATCGGGCCCTTGAACAGATGAATCAGCGGCTGGACGGTTTCGGTGAGGTCATAGCCGAACTCGTCTCCGACGGCGCGAACGATCTGCCCGAGGATCGTCTCGTCCTGGTCGGGGTAAGGAACGTGAACGTGGATCGGCAGCCGCGCCCGCGCGGCCGCGTCGAGAGAGTCGAAGCGGTTGGTCGTGAGGATGATCAGCACGCCCTCGAGGTGTCCTCGGAATCCCTGCATCTGCTGGAGGAACTCGTTGACCACCGCGCGCTCGGCCGAGGCGACGGAGCCGCTGGCCTTGTCGCGGTCGGGAAGGAGATCGTCGGCGTCATCGAGGACGAGCACGCAGGGCGCGGCGCGCCGTGCATCGCGGAACAACGCGCGCACATTCCGCTCCGCCTGTCCCCAGTCGCTCGAGCGAAGATCGCCGCCGGAGACGATGCGCACCGGCAGGTCGATGCGTTTCGCGATCCAGCGGGCCAGATGCGTTTTCCCCGTTCCGGGCGGGCCGTAGAGAATTGCGCCGGGCGGCAGCTTGGCCACCGCGCGCTCGTAATCCCTGCGCGATCCCTTCAGCTTCCGCCATTGCGTGAACGGGAGAATGATGTCCCGCTCGAGACGCTCGACATCGCCGGCGCGGAATCCCGTCAACTCGTCGCCGAAAAACGCCTCCTTCGGAAGCATGTAATCGACGGTGCGCGTCGACTGAACGATCTCGGCGAGCACGGCCGCGAGATCGCGCGCGTTGCGCTGCGCGCTGAGCATGATCCGGTACGCACGGATCGGATCGGTCCAGTGCAGACGCGAGGCGAGCAGCCAGATCGTTCCCTCTCCTAGCTTCTCCTTTTCCCAGTCGTACAGCTTTTCGCCAAGCTCGTAGGGGATGATGCGGTGGAAGTTCTCGTAGGGGATCTCGTCGATGCGGACGCGGTCGGTGAAGACGCGAGCGAGCGACGCCGGCAGCTCGGGCTCGTCGCGATCGCTCATTCCGAGGACGACGCCGTTCCGCGCTCCCTCGACGAGCCCGAACAGCGCGGTCTGCGCGTATGGATGCGGATACACGCTGCCGCGACTGTCGGAGAGGAGGTCGAGATTGTGAAAGATCGAGCCCGGGACGCGATCCTTCTTGCGACGGCCGAAGATGTCCGCGGAGACTTTCTTCCAGATGCCGTCGAGCGCGTCGTCGCCTTCGAGCTCGTCGAGGTACTCCTTCCAGGTGACGCCCTCGATCTTCTTCACGACCTCCGCCGCCGCGCGCATACAGTTACCGGGCAGGTAGACGAGGGAAGAGAAGTGATGCGAGAGACGGCGCTCGACCTGATCGAACTTGCCCTCGTAATATGCGCGCCGGAATAACGAGCCGCTCCATTGGGCGGATCCCTGAGCTCCATCCTCTGCCGAGGTGAGCGGCGGAAACATCTCTTTGACCAGTGCAAGACCGGTTTTCATGACGCGGCTCCTGTCGCTGAACCGTGAATGCGGTTGCTGATATCGCTGAACCATTCACTCCAAACGAGGTGGGGTGGATGGGCCCATTTGCCGGGGATGCTCAGAGCGATGGAGCTGCGCTCGTATCGATCCAGCAGGGCCTCCGCATCCGCGGGATATACGGAAGCGCTCGCGGCGATCGCCTCGACGTTCCACGCGGCCGGGTTGAGAGACCTCCACGCCTTCGCCACGTCCTCGCGCAGCTCCTCCGGCGGGACGTCCCCGGCCCGGCCCCACAGCATGTTCTCGAGCGCGTGACGGCAGATCGGATCATTGCGGCCGCCCTGGAAAAAGAACACGTCGCGCGGCTCGTCGTAGTGATCCTGGCCGCGCAGCTTCCATCGCTCCTTGATCGCGGCGTCGCACGCGCTCACGGACGTGCGGATGAGGAAATCGAGAAAGCGGAGGTGGAAGAAGAGCGACTGGCCGACAATCGCGCCGAGAAGGATCGTTCGCCGCCAGCGTTGGGCCCTGCAGAGCGCTTCCAGCCGGTCGAGCCGTTGGCGCGCGGCGAGGACGGCGCCGTCGCGATCGGGATCCGCGGTGCCCCACACGACCCTCCATCGCGCTCGCGCGTCTGCACGCGCTCGTTCCAGCGCGCGCTCCGCGCGCCGCCGCGCGTCTTCGTCCGGCGCTGGGCTGGTACATGCCGCGAGTAGGGAGCGCGCGAGGTGCGAGATCCACAGCACGAGCGATCCCCGCGAGTCCATATGGAACAGGGGCGCGAAGCGCGGCAGCGGCGCGGATATGTCGAAGAGATCGGCGTAGAGCAGCAGCGTCAGCGGACTGCGGGCAGCGAGGAGCTGAAAGGCATCCCACCACGTGCGGTCCCGCTCGCGCAGGACGCGGATGTTGCGCAGCATCTCCGGCGACCGTAGTCCGCCGCTGCGCCGCCCGCCGTCGTCCGCGACGGCAATCGTGCGAGTCGCCGCGACCTCCGCGCACCATTCCTCGAGCAGCACGTGCAGCGCGACACAGTCGCCGAGGGTCGCCTGCTTCGCGAGACCGGGAATCGCGTCGATCTGTTTGAGCACAGCCGGAAGATCCGCCGCGCCCCATCTGCGGACGTGCGCGCCGATCAAAGCCCACAACACTCCCTGATCGGAAAGCTCCATCAATCCGCGCGGCAGAAGGCGCTCCAGCGGATGAAACCAGCGCGCGGCGAAGGCGAGATTCTTTCGTGCGAGCCGGAGATGCGCTTCCGTCAGCGAAGTCGCGAGCGGCGTTTTCGCGGGACCCGGCAGCTCGATCTCCGCAGCCGGAGATTTCCGCGAACCCAGGAGCCCGGAGAAAAACTCGAGGATCTGATCGAACAGTGAGCGCCGGCCGCGCTCGCGAAGGATCGGCTCCGGCACCTCGGGCAGATATGCCGGCCACTCGATCGCGTCGCGAGTCGCGCGCGTCCACATGCCGCCGCGCGAGGCGGCATACCGCGGCCAGTCGCGCAGGCGCGCCGATCCGGCGAGGCCATGCATCACGTCCGGCAGCAGGTCGTTCATGGCGTCACACGCGGAGCCACCGGCGGTTTTCAGCGTCCGCTAGTGCGTCCCTGTACGATTGCTTGCCTTCGCCGTTGTAGAGCGATCTGTCCTTGCATTCCCTTACCACCTCCAGCAGACGATCGGAAGTCAGACCGGCAGACGAGATGACGCCGTTTCGATGGTCGTCATACGCGCGATACAGCGCTTCCTGGACGGCGTACTCGATCTCGGCGCCAGTCATCTCCTGGGACGCATCGCGGCTGAGGTCGTTCAGCAACTGGGCCTCGTCGGCGACCTGCAGGTATCCGTCGTCGATGAGCTTGCGGAGATAGATCTCGAAGATCTGCCGCCGCGCCTCGGACTTCGGAAGATCGACCCAGAAAATCTCGTCGAAGCGGCCCTTGCGCGCGAACTCGGGGAAACGAGTCAGGATCGCGCGGTGGTCGTTCGCGGTCACGACCACGAACACATCCTCCTCCTTCTCGGCGAGCCAGGTGAGCAGATGGCCAAGGACCCGCGCGGAGACGCCGCCGTCGCCGGCATTGTTGCCGCCGCCCGCGGCGGCCCCGGCGAATGCCTTGTCCATCTCGTCGATCCAAAGCACGACCGGCGCGAGCACCTCCGCCATGCGCAGCGCGTTGCGTGCGCGCTGCTCCGATTCGCCGACGTAGCTCCCGAAGAGCGAGCCGATGTCGAGGCGGAGCAGGGCCAGATTGAACTCTTTTGCGATCAGCTTCGCCAGCTGCGACTTTCCACCGCCCGACGCGCCGCAGAGCAGCACGCCTTTCGGCGACGGAAGCCGGTATTGATCGCGGATCTCACGGCTCGTCGCCGCGGTCCGCCGGATCGATACCCACTGCTTCACCAGCTCCAGTCCTCCGAGCTCGATGCGCACGTGCGGCGTGTATTCGAGGGCGCGGTTGCTGATCGTGTCGGCCTTGAGGTCGAGCATGAAGTCGATGAACTTCGGGCGAAGGAGCTTGTCCTCGACCCGCATCATGTTCAGCCCCTGCTTGAAGCTGTGCAGCGTCAGGCCGCGGCCGGCCGAGGCGATCAACTCGAGCAGCCGCGTGTTGTAGGCCGTCTCGCCGATCGCTGCATAGTCTTCGGGCGGAATGGGATTGGGAAAGACGAGATGCTTCTCGCCTACCATTTCCTTGACCACTCGATGCAGCTCATCGGCCTCCGGAAGCGGAAACTCGAGCGTGATCACGTCGCTGGCCAGCTCGCGGGAGCGTCCTTCTTCGTAAGGCGCGACGATGATGACGGTCTGATAGCGCGGAGGGTTCATGCCGCGCGCGCGGTCGTAGTAATCGCGCAGCCGGTCGGCCGCGTGGCGCAGCGGCCGGACCATCGACTCCGTGGCCACGGCTCCTGCCTCACCGAGGTACGGATGGAGATCGTAGAAGACGGCGACGCAGTTGCGCAGTTCCGCTGTCTCCCTCGCCTGCGCTCCTTCGATCGTCGCCAGCGCATCGCCCGGCGCGGTGCTTCCGGCGAACCTCATCGAGCTCCAACCTTCCGGAAGGCCCGGCACATCGAGCCAGTTCGCTTCCGGCGCGCCGCCGGGCGGCAGCCTGATGTGCTCGAGGCCGCGGCCGTGCGACCAACGCACGAGCTGCTTGTCGCTGTTGGTCGCGCGCAGGCGGTTGACGATCCGCGCCACGCAGTCGAATACGCGGCTCTCCTCCTGGGAGACGAGATAGATCACGGGATAGCCCGCCTGGATCAGCCGTAAGAGGCGGTCCATCGTGTCGGTGAACGTCGTGCGGAGCATAGGTCCTCCTATCGAAGTTTGTCTCGCCAGAAGGCGGCGTGGTCCGGGCTCGCGCCGCGGGCATGAAAGAGCAGCGTTTCCTGAATCCAGTTCTCGACCGCGGCCGGCGTATCGAGTTTCATCATGAGCTCGGCGAGCTCCCGCCCCTCCGCGAGCAGCGCCATCGGGTGATGGATCGTCCCCAGACCGGGACGGCCGGGATTGGTGCTCTCCGCCAGCTCGCGCACGAGCGATTTGTCACCGGCGATCGTGAGTCTGCATTTGCACAAAACACCGCGAAAGACGTTGGCGCGATGCGCATTCGCGGCAGGAAAGTCGTCGAACGGGACACGCGCGAGGTCGAATCGCAACTGTGCGCGGCGCCGCCATTGCGGCGTCATCCCCCCGAGGTTCGACCCGGTGAGCACCGCGACGACGTGCGGCGGCATCCGGTCGAGCCATTGCAGGATGATGCTCGACATGCGTAACAGCGTGGCCGCTCCCTGCGCCGCGGGGTCGTCGGGCAGGAAGCGGTCGACGTCGTCGAACAGCACGATCACGCCGGGAATCTGCAGGACTTTCCAGAGCGTGAGCCGCAGCGCGGTCTCGGAGTCGCCGAGGTTTTGGCCGAGACAACGCGTCAACTCGACGCGCACCACGGGACGCCCAGTGAGCGCGCCAAGCAGCAGCGCCGTCGTCGTCTTGCCGTAGCCGCTCCAGCCTTCGATGAAGATGCGCCTCGGGACATGAATCGATCCGTCGCCTGTCCTGACGGCGTGTGCCCAGTCCTGAATGGCCGCGTATACGCCCTCCGGCAATCCGATGTGCTCGGGATCGGGATGCTGCGAGAGAGCGTGATACGTGACGGTGCCGAGGCCGCGGAAGTCCTCTTCGCGCGCGGCATCGCGGATGTCGCCGGCGCGCTCGTCGATCGCGCCATGCTCGAGCGCCGCGAGACGCAACACGTACGAGAGCTCCCGGCCGTGAATCGGATGGAGCCGTGCCGCTACCGCCATCGCTTGCCGGATGTTCAGCGGAGGCACATCGATCCCCTCGGTGCGCGGAGCGGAGATGACTCGGTCGAAAAGGTCGGCAGGCGCGAGCGGCGGAAAGTCGAGCCGGTGGAACACGGACATCAGCTCCGCGTCCGAGCCGAGGAAGACGTTCGGGTCGGCCAGGATCACGACCGGCGCCCCCGTCTCGAGCTCGGAGCCGCGCATTGCGCGGCGAATCGTGAAAAGCGCCGGCGGAGGCGACGCGCTCCACAAAAACCCGCCGAAAACCACGATGATCGGAACCGCGCCGTCGCCGTGTCTCGCGTGCAGGATCTCGATCGCATCGGGGATCAGCGTATCCGCGTTGAACGCGAGAACCTGATCCGGGCGCGCCGGCGCAGGAGGAAGCTCCCCGTTTTCCGCGGCCGCGGCGGCCAGCGCTTCATCCAGGTCCCGGCCGCTGATCCACTCGCACAGAACGCGTCCCGTCGACGGTTCCACGACTCCGGCGCCGGGCTCGAACACGTGGACGGAGTGGCCGCGCCGCTCCATCGCGCGAAGAGTCGGCTCGAAGTCGCGGCGATCTTCGATCGGAATCGAGAACAGGCGGTATCCGGCAGCGATCCCGCGGAAGAGCCGGGCCTCGAACTCATTGCGGAATTCGTGGCCGTGCTCGAGCGCGATGCGCAGCCGTACCGCGACGTCTCTCGCTCGCGGACGGAGCGCGCTCGCCGGAAGCAGACATTCGCGGACCACCTGCTCGATCGCGTCCGGCACGCGGTCGCCGGCGGGTCCGAGCGCCGCGCGAATGGACGGCAAGGTCTGGGTGTCGCGCGATTCGGCTTCGAGCGGCGAGCCGGTCATCGCTTCGTAGAGGATCGCCCCCAGAGCCCAGCAATCTCCTTTCAGCTCTTCCGTCGAGGGCGTCGCGATCCGCTCCTCGGGCGGCGTGTAGCGCGCATCGAGCCGCCGGTCCGGCCGGTAGCGCCAGAGCCAAGCGTCCTTGAGGATCACCCGGCGCGCCGTTCCCTGCGCGTCGTCGACGAATACGATGTTCGCCGGCGAGAGATTGCCGTGCCGCAGGCTGTGCGAGTGCATTTCGGACAGCAGGTTCGTGAGCTCACATCCGAATCGGAGCGTCTGCAGAGGGTCCGACGGACCGAACGGCCGCTCCTGCCATGTCCTCCAGTGCCGCGCGCTCTCGTGCGCGGGACGGTCGTACACCAGGACCAGAAACTCCTGCGGCGAGCCCGAGGATCCCGCGACTTCGCTGCGCGACGGAGCGAGATGGCCGTCGCCCAGATTCGCGCGACGCAACACCTCGATTGCCGCCTGCACCTGTTTCGCGGTCTCGGAGCTCCCCTGCCATTCGTCGCCGAGGATCTCGATCAGGTGCTGCGATCCGCCGCTCGTGGCCCAGAACGTCTTCGAGTACGCGCTCGACCAGAGCCGCGGGCCAAGCTTGTACGCGCCGACCTCCATCCCCTCGGAGACCGCGGAGATGAATCCGCCCTGCGGCTCTTCGACTACCGGCGGCGGCGCCGGCGCAGCCGCAAGCGTGTCGGCGTGAACGATCGCGCCGGAATCGCCGGCATCGAATTCCTGGGCGGGATACGGGAACTCGTAATTGGCCGCTGCGTAGAGCTGGAAAAGACTCGTGATCAGCGGGAAACCGAGTTCCTTCTTGACGTCATAAAGGTGATAGACCGCATGATCGGGCCGCCGCGCCCATCGCTCGAGAAATCCGATCGCCAGACCGGCCACGTGCTTCTCGAGATACTCCGCGTCCGAACCGACGACGTCGGTCCACGCGCCGATGTAGAAGCTCACGCCGCCTTCCAGAAAGCCTTGCGGATACGCGAGCCCCGGCCACCCGTATTGTTCGGGATCGCCAGCCGCGCCGGAGCAGCACCCCGAAAACACGACCTCGGGGACCATGCTCCGCGGTACCGGCGTCGGCGTTTTGAAGTTGCCGAGGAAGCGGCTCAGCTCTTCCATCGTGAGCACGCAGTCGGGAGTCAGAGCCCAGCCGAAGCGCTGCGTTTGGGCGCGGCGCAGATGGCCAAAAAAACAGACCGCTCGATGCTGATGAAAAATCTCCCCGAGGAGCTGCTCGCGCCGCACGTCGTTCACGGCCAGGTGGCGGCCCGGGTAAATGTTGACCAACAGTCCCTTCGCGCGAAGCTTGTCCGCCGCCCGCATGGTCCAGGTGGCGAACGGCAGGGGATCACCTTCCATGTGAACGATCGCGACCGAAGGCACGCGCCGATCCTCGTCCGGCTTTTTGCTGGCCACAATGCTGCGATAGCTGGGCCGGAACTGGTCGAGCCATGCGTTCGCGCCGAGAGGCACCATCTCCGGCACAACCCAGAGCGTGTCGGCGTTGAGCGTGAACTTGACATGCGGGGGATCGCTCGCCAGGAGCGAGGTCAGCGCGTCGTTCCACCCGAGCTCGTCGTGCAGACGAACGCCGAACTGTCCTGCGTAGGCCGCGCTCGGCCTGCGAAGGTTCGTGTGGATTTCGTTTTCCAGATTGCGCCCGATCGCTTTGAGCTTGGCAATGTCGCTCGTGCGGTTGAAATGCGATTGCTCCTTCACCACCGAGCCGACTGCAAGAAAGGAAACGTCCTTCAATGGGAGAATGCTCACTAGCGCTGGCCGTTCCATTCGCTCACTCCTCCACCACGAACGGCAGCTGGAATGCTTCGCTCTTCGCGCTTCCGTCCTGCAGCGTCCAGCGGAGATGCAGCCAGTGCGGTTTGGCCACGGGCGGATCGACGGGGAAGATCGCGGGGCGATCGACGCGAAGATCCCGTGTTCCAAACAGCGGCGACGCTTCGTCGCCGATACCGGCAACGAGCGAGCGGATGCCGGATGCGGGATCGACGCGCATTTCGATCTGCCAGTCCGCATCCGATGAGGGGATGACCGTCACTTCGATTACGCCGGAGCCGTCAGGAAGCCGGAGGAGCAGCCGGCGCGATTCGGCTTGCGGCGACGCGGATAGCACGACCGAAACCGGCGCCGGCGGCGGCGGAGCGATCCATGCGCCGATCCGATCCGCCATCGCCGCGGTCCACGCTCCGAGCGGGCGGCGGAACGTCATTACCAGCGGCGCAGCGAGAGAACGCACGAATTGCTGCCACGGCGCGGCGACCTCACGCTCGACGCCGGCGTACAGCTCGAGGTGCTCGCGGCATTCGTCGCAGGACGCGAGATGGCCCGCCACCGCCGGCATCGACTGCGCAGCACTCGCGCCGAGGGACGCGTACTCGTCGATCGCGGAGGCGACGATGGCGCAGACGGGATCCGGCGAAACAAGATCGAGCCGCCGCTGCAGATCGAGAAGCCAGCGCGGATCGTCGCGCCGCAGCGTCGCCACGGCGCTCTCGAGATCCGTCCGCGGATTGGCGCCCTGGAGGAATTCTTCGATCTGCCGTCGGGCCGCTCGGGTGTTCTGTTCGCGATCCGACATCGTGTCCTCGCTAGAATTCGGCGGCGACCGCCCCCGCCTCGGGCGAGCGCAGCGCGACCTCGATTTGGGCCGGTGTCTGCAGACGGAGAATGCGCAGATGCCACGCCGACGGCACGGCCCATCCGCGTCCCCGGCTCGCGGCGCGATTCCGGATCGACCGCGCGCTGCGCGCACGATCGCTCGCCAGCCATCCGGCATGGCGCGTTTCGTATTCGGGCCACGGCTTCTTCATCATGTCGCGCGCGACCGGCTCCCATCGCGCGAGGAATCGGTCGCTCTCGAACTGCGCCCAGGCGATGAGCGCCCACGCCAGCGTGTCTTCGTCACTCGCGGCGCGCCCCGAGGCTTCGATCTTCTGCATCATCGCCACGTCGTGCTCGCGCATGCCCCATCGCGCCTTGCACCACTCGACCATCGTCCGCTCGGAACGGGAGTCGAGATATTTGAAGACGCCGAGCCGCGCGCGCAGGGTCATGCGCGTAAGGCGGACGGCATTGACCGAGCACGGCACTCCGGTCGTCCGCGAGATCGTCTCCGCCAGCTCTTTGTCTTCGACGTCTGCGGAGGCGATGAGCGCGTCGATGATCGCACACGCACGCCGCAACATCGCGTCGTCGCCATCGTCATCGCTCTTGTCGAAGGTCGCGAGAACGAACAGCCTCCGCTCTTCCCATGCCCGAAGCTTCTCGGCGTCGTCCCTCACTTCGAGAGCCGGATAGTCCTCTTCGATCGGGACGTGGAGATGCCGCGCGTGTCCGCGCGCGAGATTCGTCGCCGTCGCGACGATCCACGCATGGAAGGGTGATTCGTAGACGTAGCCCTGCCACGGGTCGTAAAGCGTCTCCTGGCAGAAGCGCAGCGCCTCGTGCACCGAATCTTCGGCGCGGCCGTGATCGACGCCTCTGCTCCGCATAGCGCGCACGGTGACGCTCAGGATCGAGGCGAGCTTCTCTTCCGCATCGTCGCGCCCGCGCTCGAGGAATTGGATCATCGGATCCCACAGCACGAAGTTATGGATGACCGTGCCGATCATCGCGTCGGGGTACGTGCGCAGGCGAGGGAGCGGAACATGGGCGAGGAAGCGCGCCTTTCCCTCCACCGCCTCACGATGAAACCGCTCGAGGACGGGCGCGAGGAAGTCGTCGTCGGCAATGGCGCGACGTTGCGCGAAGACGCGAAGCCTCTCGACGTACGCTTCCGGTTTTTGCGCAATCCGCCACGTGACTCGCGGACGAATCGCTTCCACGAATGCGTCGAAGACCTCCTTGGTCAGCCTGGCCGCCTCCGCCGGATCCATCCAGTCGCGGACGAGCTCCTCGGCGATCACACCGACGCCGAGCTCGCGCAACAGCTTCGTCGGCAGCGGCCGGCTCTTCGCGGCGAGGTACTGCGCCAGCGTCGCGACGACGCCGACCCATTCCGTCACGCCGGGCCGCAGAAGCGCCGGCGCGTGATGTTCGAGCACATCACGCGCCGCCGTGACGTATGCCGCGCGATCGCGTCGTCCTGCGTCCCCGTTCTCGGGGTGACGCGCGTGCACGCGCTGCATCGTTTCTCTAGTCCAGACGTTGAGCATTGCAGCTGACGCCGGGCGTTCGCTCACGCCCGGCGCTCCTGAGTTCTGCCCTCGAACTTTCGGTAATCCCGGACCGCCGTATTAACGGAATAGAACAAGAATAGGTTCATGCCGCTCGAGTTGCAATGACGGACAGCACGTAGTCGTGACGTTCAAAGTCGGCAACGCTGAGCGAGCGCCGTAAGCCCAGCCAACGCAAGGCAGTGCAACATCCCGAGGCACCCGCAAGCGCGGCAGTGGAAGTGAGTCCCAGCGGCCCCGCTAGGAGCGTCCGTTGCGTTTCGAGGAACAAATACGATCCGCCCGCGAACGCGTCGCCGCAGCCACTGAGCCTCGCCGGCGAGCGTCGCGCAATCACCGATGCTGCCTCTGCCGCGGCTCCGCGCAAGCGAACGTGCTGCACGATCTGCGCGCCCGGCTCCGCGATCACCACGCCGTTCTTGCCGAGCGTCACGAAGAGCCACGCGGACGGCGCAAGCTCGCGCAGCTCCGCGACCGCACTGAGCGCGCCGTCCAGATCGCGCGCGACTTCCATCCCGGTGGCGGCGGTGAGCTCGTCCGCTCCCGCGAAGACCGCCGTCGCCACGGAGAGCATCGACGGGATATTTTTCTTCGCGAGCGAAGGCGTGAGCACGAGATACATCCGGATTAAGCCGGCTGCCGCCACGGCGGTCACCCCAGCCATGAGCTCGGGGCTTTTCACCGAGTTGGCGAGCACGGACGTTCCGCGAAGCAGCCAGGCGAGTGTCGCCGCGTCGTCGCGCCGCGCACTGCCGAACACGCGCGCGGTGTGGAGCGGCGCACGCACGATCAGCTTATCGCTGCGCGAGCCGAGGACGAGATTGCGCGCCAGAGGCTGCAGGCCGAGGCTGCGGTACCGGAATCCGTTCCGTGCGAGCCGCGCTTTGACGTCTGCGCCGCCGCCGGAAACGTCGAGGTAGCGAAACGAAGCCGACCGCGTCACCTGCCGGGCCGCCATCGCGGAGTTGAACACCCCTCCGCCGAACGTCCCGTGCCGTGACAAGCCGTACACGGCATCCGGAATCTGCGCGGCCGTCACCTTGCCGCCGTTGACCGGCCGCTCCAGCGTCGGGAGGGCAATCGTGTTTCCGCCGAGCTCCAGCTCGACCCCCTGCTCGCGCAGGTTTACGTTGATATCTGTGGAGAAAAGTTCATCCCTGTTCGTCGTTCCCATGAAGGTGAGCATGTTGGCCTCCACCTGAGATCACAGGCAGACCGAGGAGATTTCACCGGCGGGAAAGAGTCGGAATGGGTCGGATCAGACTAGTCGAGTTTCAACATTGAAACTGTGAGCTGGTAGCATGTGACGACGCGAGTATTTGCGGGAGGGTGAGCGATGGCGGGCAAGCGATACATCGTGAAGCTGGCAGGGGACGAGCGGCCAAGTTTGACTCGGGTAGTGAAGGCTGAGAAAGGAGTGTCGGCCGAGAAGCGGACCCGAGCTCAGATACTGTTGAAAGTGGATCAGGGGGAGGATGTGCCGGCGTGGACTGACGAGCAGGTTGCAGGAGCCTTGGACGTTCACGCGAACACGGTGCAAGGCGTACGGCGTCTGTTCGTGACCGAGGGGCTTGATGCAGCGCTAGGCCGGAAGAAGCAATCGCGGCCCTCGCGCAAGCGGCTCTTCGACGAAACCGGGGAGCGGACACTGATCGCGACGGCGCAAGGTGACCCACCGAGTGGGCGAGCACGATGGACTCTTCATCTGCTGGCAGATCGGATGGTGGAGTTAGAGATCGTCGAGAGCGTATGTCACGAGACGGTTCGTAAGGTTCTAAAAAAAACTCCCTCGACCCGCAGCGACAGGTGGCGTGGGTGATTCCGCCGGAGCACGACGGTCTGTTTTGCGTCTTGAAAGACTCGCCGACCCAGTAACCGCTGGCCCTGTAGAAGAGCGAGCCGGCAAACAGGCGTATCCGGCGTTGTTCGAGAAGATTGTCGACTATTACTCCCCGGCGTCCCTCTGAGCGTTACAATCGCGGCCATGGCCACACGACGCACGTTCACGGCATTCTTTCTGGCTCTGATGATCGCCTCGGCGGCCGTCGCGCAGGACGCTGCCGAGCTCAATCGCGCGTCCAGCGGTCCCATCCAGCTCATTCCCAAGGGCTCGCGCCAGTTCTCGGGCTCTCTCGGAATGACGATGTCCGATTCGTCGCGTAGGGGATACGAGGCGACATTCGGAGGGACGGTCGTGGAGGATCGACTCTGGTTCTTCGGTGCCGGGCAACGGTTCGAGGGGTTGCGGCTCGACTCGACGTTCCCGCCGATGACCGGTGGCGACGCATTCGACGGGAAACTGACCGCGCAGCTCGGCAACCGCACCAGCCTTGCCGCGGCGGCAGGGAGAGGAGATCAGCGCTTTGCGACGACGCCGCTCGTGGTCCCCTCCTCGTTCCTGTCATTCCACGCCACATCCGTCGTCTCGGGCAACACCTTCTTCAGCGCGAGCTTCTCTCGAAGGAAGGTGGAGCCGGTGTCGCCGTTCGCGGCGTTCACGGAGCCCTGATTCCAGAGGGCAGGGCGCAGAGCGCAGGGCGCAGAGGGCAGAAAGCGCCGCGCACGCTGTCATCCCGAGCGTCGAGCGAGGGACCTGGGCGGGAGGGGCTCGAGGCGCGTGCTTGCCGCCCCACCCACACAGGTCCCTCGCTACGCTCGGGATGACACCCTGGATGACACCCTGTCAAGCGATCCCCCTCGCCTGCCCCCTGCCCCCTGCGCTCTGCCCTCTGCGCCGTTCAGCCAGCCGTGACGAGAACGCCGTCCCGGAACACCACCGTCACCAGGTTCACGCCGAAGTGATAGACGAGGTGGAGATAGGACGGCGCGTCGATCAGCACGATGTCGGCGCGCTTGCCCACTTCGATCGAGCCCGTCTCCTCCGCGAGACGCAGCGAGTACGCTCCGTTGAGCGTCGCGGCGGTGAGTGACTCCTCGACCGTGAGCTTCATCTGCAGCGTCGCGAGCTGCACGACGGTCTGCATCGACTCGGTCATCGATGAGCCGGGGTTGCAGTCCGTCGAAAGAGAGACCACCGCGCCCTTCTCGATGAGCTTGCGCGCGGGCGCATACCGCGGGGACATCAGGAAGAAGCTCGTCGCCGGCAGGAGATTCGCCACGGTGTCGGAAGCCGCGAGCGCGTCGATGCCGCGATCGGAGATGTACATGAGGTGGTCCGCGGAGGCGGCCCCGAGGCTCGCGGCGAGAGCGGCGCCGTCCGTGTCCGAGAGCTCGTCCGCGTGCAGGCGCGGGATCATCCCCAGCTCCGCCCCCGCGCGCAGGACCGCTTCGCCCTGGTCGCGGGTAAAGACGCCGCGCTCGACGAATGCGTCGTTGAAGACGGCGAGATTCTCTTCGGCGACGGCCGGGAGGATCTCGCCGATGACCGTGGAGACGTATCCGGCTCGCGCGGCGTTGCTGCCGCGGCTCTCCGGAGGGAACTCGTGCGCGGCGAGGCACGTCGGCACGAGGCGCACCGGGGACTGCCGGGACGCGGTGCGGATCGCGCGGAGCTGTTTGAGCTCGCACTCTTTGTCCAGCCCGTATCCGCTCTTCGCCTCGGCGGTCGTCGTGCCGTACCGCGCCATCGTCGCGGCACGTGCGAGAACGTTCGCGACGAGGTCCTCCTCCGATGCGCGGCGCGTCGCGTGAACGGTCGAGGCGATTCCGCCGCCCGAGGCCGCGATCTGCTCGTACGTCTCCCCCTGCAGACGGCGGTTGAACTCCGACTCGCGCATTCCGGCAAAGGGGATGTGCGTATGCGAGTCGACGAAGCCGGGGATCGCGGTGGCGCCGCGCGCGTCGAAGTCCTCGTCGAGGCGCAGCGTTTCCGGGATCTCGTTCTCCCGCCCGACGAACGCGATGCGCTCGCCGTCGATCACGATGACGGATTTCTCATGAACTTCCAGCGCACGCATGGCCGCGCCGCGCACGGCACCGCGGCCGGTGGGTGTTGCGATCTGTTTCAGGTTGCGTATGAGTTTCATCTCGTCCCGAAATGCTGAGCGTAGCGAAGCATCAAGGGAGCCCTCACGAGAAGCGTGCATCGGCGCGCTTCCCGAGAGGGCTCCCTTGATCCTTCGCTTCGCTCAGGATTGGGGTCACTGCGCTCAGGATGAATTGCGAGACCGGAACATCGACGTGATCGGTTCCTCGTTCGCCTCTTCCTCGGCGTCGAGGGCGATCATCTGCTGGATCATGTCGATGGTCATGGTGAGCTTGTTGCGTGCGGCGCGCCGCTCCATGCGCAGGTCGCCGATCATCTTTTCGAGGTCGGCCACCCGCTGTTGTGCCTGAGAGATGAGGCGCTCCGAGAGGAGCTCCGCGTCCTTGACGATCAGCTCCGCTTCCTTCCGCGCATTCGCGGTCAGATCCTCGGCGACTTTCTGCGCGGACAGAAGCGTGTCCTTGAGGATGCGCTCGCGGTTCGTGTGATCCTCGACGTCTTCGCGGAGCATGCCCACATCGCGCCCGAGGCGGTCGTTCTCGCGGAGCAGCCGCTCGATCTCTTCGGCGACGAGGTGGAGGTAGGCGCGGACTTCGTCAGGGCTGTAGCCTTTGAGCGCGCGCGAAAAGGTCTGCTTCTGAATCTCCAGCGGTGTGAGGCTCTGCATGGTCTCCCCCTTCACTCCCGGTAGCCGGTAGCCAGTGGCCGGTAGCCAGTAGGTCGTTGAACGTGAATCCGGGTTTTACTGGCTACTGGCTACTGGCTCTCAGTATAAGCCTCGCCGCAAAGACCGCCAGCATCTGCCGGAGCAGCCAGATGATCAGAACCAGCACCATCGGCGACCAGTCGATGCCCGCCGTGTCGAAGCGGCGCAGCCAGCGGCGAATGGGCCGGAGAAAGGGGCGGGTCATTCGCTCGAAGAGATCATTGAGCATCTCCAGGACGCCGTAGAACTGCCGGTTCCGCCAGCGGAACTTCGAGTTCCGGAGGAAGAACAGGATCCACGACAGGAGGACCCAGATGAGGATCAGCCACTGGAGGATGTCGAGGACGAGGTCGAGGCCGCGGAGGAAGACGAGGAGGAAGTCCATTCAGCCCCTCGCTCCAAAGATCGCCCGGCCCACACGGATCATCGTCGCGCCCTCTTCGATCGCCACCTCGAAATCGTCGGTCATGCCCATCGACAGCTCCGGCAGCCCGAGATCATCGCGCAATGCCCGCAGCCTGCGGAAGTAGGGACGCATAGCCTCGGCCTCGAGGAAAGGCGGAATGGCCATCAGGCCGGAGAGATGCAGCGAGGGGAGAGCGGAGACACGGCGCACGAGGGAGGGGATGTCCGCAATCTCCGCGCCGCTTTTCTGCGACTCCTCGCCGACGTTCACCTGCACGAGAACTTCCTGCCTCTTCCCTTCGGATTCGGCGAAGCGCGCGACGCGCCCGGCCAGCTCGACCGAGTCGATGGTCTGGATGACGTCGAACAGGCGCACCGCGTCTTTGGCCTTGTTCGACTGCAGGCGTCCAATGAGATGCCAGCGCGCGGAACCGGCGACGGAGGGTCTCTTGTCCCGCGCCTCCTGAACCTTGTTCTCGCCGACGTCGGTCATGCCCGTGGCGAGGGCATGGGCGACATCGGACGAGGGGAACGTCTTCGTCACGGCGATGAGCCTCACGTCCGCACGAGCCCGTCCCGCGCGCGCGCAGGCGGCGTCGATACGCGCTTCGAGCGCGTTCACGTTCGTGCGGATCTCGTCAGCTCTCAACACTCTTCCGCTCGAGCACCCGGCCCTCCGCCCTGTCCACCGCCACGTTCGCGAGGCGGTCGGCGTCCTTGTTCCCGGCCCGTAGCGTATGACGAATCGAAAAGCGCGTGAACCGGCGGGCCATCGCCTTGGCCTTCGTGTAGAGCGGGACGAGGTTCGGATGGCGGACCTTGTACTGGCCGAGCATCTGTTTCACGAGGAGCTCGGAGTCAGAGACGATCTCGACGTCGGTCGCGCCTTCCTCGTGTGCAACCGCGAGCGCGTCGAGGAGTCCCGAGTACTCCGCGACGTTGTTGGTGGTCGGACCGAGATAGCTGCTGACCTCGATGATCTCGCCGCCGCCGGTTTTCATGTACACGCCGTAACCCGCCGGCCCGGGGTTGCCGCGGGCGGCGCCGTCGATGAATGCGATGACTTTCAGGATGTCGACCTTTCTGAGTAGAGGATGCGGTGGCAGCCCTCGCAGTGAACGAGCTCGCCGCGTTTGAGCTGTTGCGCGACCTGCGGTCGCACCCGGGTCCGGCAGGAAGAGCACGAGTCGCTGTTGACGCGAGCGACGGCGATCTGCTGGCGCTGTCTGTAAATCTTCTGAAACTCGTTGCGAAGGCGCTCGGGAATGGTGGACTCGAGCTGCGTGGCTCTCGCACGTAGCTTCTCGGCCTCGGCGCGCAGATCGCTGAGCGAGTGCTGCCAGTCGGAGTGAGCCTCGTCGTACCGGGCCTGCAGCGCGTCATGCCCGCCTTTGCGCTCGTCGAGCTGCTGCTGCAGGCCGTCCGCCTCGGTCATGTTCTTGAGGACCGACTCCTCGAGATCTTTCACGTGCTTTCGAGCGGCGTCGATCTCCTTCCATGCGGCCGCGTATTGCTGCTGGTTCTTCACCTGCATGAGCTGGCCCTGGTACTTCTTGAGCAGCTCCTGCTGGTCCGTGAGCTCGCCATCGACGCGGCGGCGCTCCTTGCCGAGCACGTCGATCTGTCCCTGCAGGCGGGTCATCTCTTCATTCGCCGACTGGTACTCGCGGTCGATGACCGCGAAGGAATCGGGCTTGATGCTCATCTGCTTCTCGCACTCATTCAGCGCGGAGAGGACGGTCTGCAGCTCCCATAACTTATCGACTTCGCTCAATGAATCCTCCGGAAACAAAAAAGGCGTTCCTCAGTCGGAACGCCTGTGCGGAACGAATCTCCGGCACGAATGGGACAGCGGACAATGGTGTGGATCTCTCTCGACATCGTGTATCTGGTGGGTCCACCAGGATTCGAACCTGGGACCTGCCGGTTATGAGCCGGTAGCTCTAACCGCTGAGCTATGGACCCGGACGCGCGATTCTACAGTATTCGCGGGAGGGGTGGGAGTTGTACCAAGTGCATGTGAAGTGGCCGGTGGCCAGTGGCCAGTGATTCCTCCCCAGGGCGGGTGGGACTGGCTACCGGCTACTGGCTACCGGCTACCGGCTGCCGCCCTCAACGCAGTTCGACGCGATCGCCGATGAACATCTCCCGCCGCGCGGCGAGCACGATCGCCGTCGCGGTCCGGGCCTCCGTGGTGAGCACGCCGATCTGGCCGAGGATCATGGCCGGCTGATCGCGCCGCTCGCTCGGACGGGTCACGGTGAGAAAGTCGCCGGGCTGGAGTCCTTCGTCACGACCAAGGTCGATCTGCACGAGGTTGCCCTCGACGAGACCAAGCTCCCACTCGCGCGAGTCGACGATGTACCCGCTGGCCTTGCCGCTCGGCGCGTCGCACCACTGCGCGAGCTCCGGAACGCGGGCGATCGGAATCGGGAGCTGCGGGATCGGCTTGAGACGCGCCCCGATCGGAATCTCGCGGCAGGCCTGGGTCACGATCGCACGCGACTGTCCGTCCTCCGTGCAGAGGATGCGCACCTGGCCGATGTAGTCGTACTGGCGCCCGAGGCTACGACCGCTGTGGGGATGAACGACGATCTCCGAGGGCTGGACGACGAGATAGCTCTCTCCCGCGATGAGCCCCGACGCGACACCGCCGCTGACGTAGATCAGGTCGCCGACGGTCGCGTCCGCGGACATCTCGGGAATGGCCCGGGGGACGTACTTCACATCGACGTTCTCGTGAGAGGCGATGTAGTTCGGCAGCGGCTCGTTCGGATCGCCGATGTAGCCGTAGCAGTAGATGTCGGATTCGGTCCCCAGAGCAAGCGGACGGCCCTCGGCGACCATGCGCGCAACCGGGCGGCCCGTTTCCTGCGTCGTAGCGAAGACGCTGGTCGGCTCGCCCGTAACGGCGGCACGGGGCGTCACGGCCGTCATCGCTCCCGCGGATTCAGCGCCCGTGTCGGCGACCGTGGGGGCACCTTCCCCTTCGATGAGCAGGACGTCGCCGGGATAGATCCAGTGTGCGTCGGTGATCCAGGTGTTCGCTTCCCAGAGCTGGGGCCAGAGATACGGGTTGTTGTAGTACTGCTGCGCGAGCGCCCACAACGTGTCCCCGGCTCTGATCTCGTGGGTCCGCGCACCGGCGGGATAGCTGGACGGATCGGGAGGGTTGTACGCCGTCCAATGATCTCCAACGCGATGGAGCTCGCGCGGCGGCTGCGACGATTGTGTCTGCGCGAAAGCGCCGGTCGCAGCAATCACGAGCAGGAGAACGGGAGCCACCCTACGCACACTGACCATTGTCCCCTCCCTGGTCTTGTTGCCAGTTAGTCGGGGAGAAGTTAGCGCGACAGAGGGGTTTACGTCAAACTGAGTTGGCGGTTGGCGGTTGGCGGTTGGCGGGAGAACCAGGCTCCCGGCGACCGTCAACCGTCAAACCACCAGGCGAATCAGCCAATCAGCGTCTTCAGCGGTTGGAGCGGAAACCGGTGCTCCCGACAACCGCAAACCGCCAACCGCCAACCGC
>CAZLGP010000128.1:0-21077 GCA_964558905.1 uncultured Thermoanaerobaculia bacterium
GCCGGCCGCGCCATTTCGGAGAACGACTTCTTCCCATTCGGACGGGAGGCGAACAAGCGATACCAGGAGCAGCTGAACCAGGGCCAGTACCACACGGATGGCATGCGTTTCGCGGGACACTGGCGCGACAACATGGGTCACCCGGAGGTCGAGGACGACGAGTACCTCGACTACATGCACGCCCGTTACTACGATCCGAACCTGGGGCGCTTCTTATCCGTCGATCCGATTCTCGGCACACCGGAACGGCCGCAAAGCTGGAACCGATACAGCTATGTAGAAAACAACCCTATCGGCGCCATCGATCCGACAGGCATGAAGATGGAGTGCGTTACAAGGGACGATGGCGAGGAATGTACGGTCGTTCCTGATGACACCTCGCCGCCGGCACCACCGCTTCCCGACCCGCCTCCAAGCATCATTGCGGATCTCTTCCCAACTGCGGACCGTTGGCTCACCGACAACGTGATGCGACCAATCGACCATGGGTACGCACGGTTCCAAAGTCTTCCAACCGGTGTGTCGGCGGAAGAGTGTCGCGCCGCAGGGTTCTGCCAGACGCTAACTGAAGCGATGGACATGATGGGTCCAATGGTGGGGGGCACGGGGAACCTTCGCTCGATGCTGACGCGTCAGGTCCTCGCGAACGCTCGACGCATCGCTACTGGCACAGGCATTCGCGACGTCGAGCGACTTGTCTCGACATATGGCGGTAGGGCGTCTGGTTGGGTTAAGAAGAGCACGCCTCCCTTGCGTCTCGGCGGGCGCACCGTGGAGATTCATTGGTATGAGCACGCGGGCCTTGGTAAGTTCGAACTCAAATTGGTGTACAAATGAGCGAATTCGACCCATCAAACGGTATTCGCACCGGTTGCAGGGTCCGCATCGCCGACGATTATCATTGGGCACGCGGCGCCGTCGGTATCGTGGCCGAACCTGGCGACGAGGTGACGGACCTCACCGGCGGATGGAGTGATGCGCGAAGATCGGTTGCCGGTGCCGATCAGGAACTGACGTTTGTTTGGGTTCAATTCGATGAACCGCAGTTTGACGCAGACGGAGACGGGCCATACAGTGCGGCCGAGATCGATGAGCGCTTTCTTCGACTCTTGCGTTGAGGCGGCCTATGCGTTTGTCGGAATTGTGCATTGGCTGGCTAGCGTTCTGTCCGCAAAATAGATGCAATAATGTGCCACAAACGCCACAAACAGCAACGCTTTCCAGCTACAGCCTAAAGATCGGCCGTGAAAAGGTGAGGAAGGGTGGGGCTGGGCCTTCGTTCTTCGACATCTCCCACCCACCCGAGCCGCCGTCACGGCGTCGCATCGCGCGCTTAGCGGAATGTGATTGTGCGCGCGGGCGAACGCCGCGCCGCGGCTTCCCCCCCGGCCTGTCGGTTCGCTCATCGCATCGTGCACGCTCCACCCGTCCAACCTCCGCACGTTCGCTCTTCGCCTGTGGTGCGGCCTAATCTAATCGCGCGCTTGCGGCGGACACGGCACCGCGCGTCGGGAGTCGTGGGTGCACATTTCGGGCGTGCGGTGCCGCGCCGCCGAAGCGAGCATTAGGCCGACTGGTTCCGGCGCGCTTGCGCGGTCCACCGCCCCGTACCGCGTGAACAGCGTGCCTGCCGAGTGGCCGCGGGCCGCGCTGCTCGCCGCCTCTGGCGTCTGCGCGCGCGGGGTTGAACCGCAAGACGGTTCCGCTACCCCCGCGCCGCCACCCCTCGCGGAACCGTCTTGCGCTTCAACCCCGCCGGCGCTGCCCCCACACAACCCCCGCGCCGGCCGGCCCGCTCGCGAGTGAGGAGCCCTCCCGCCCAACGGCGCGGTTGAGCGCCTCTCGTCGAAACCGCCGCACATCACTCTGTCGGCGCGGCAGCACGGCGCAGCGCGCCGATCGGCGACGGCGGCCAGGCGCTGGGGGCGGCGGAGGCCTTGACGCCGTCGCCGACCGGCGCGTGTGGCTTGGTGTAGCGACACCGACGGAGCGACGTGCTTGGCCTCTGGAGCTCGATCGTCCACGACTGCTCGCAAGACGCGATGCAAACCTGGTCCGTACGCTGCATCGCATCGCGCAACATCTCCTCCAGCCGAGCCTCTTGGCCAATCCGTACCCACGCGGCCTGGCGTTCGCCGACGCGCCGCATGCGGACGAGAAGCGATGGGCGTTCGCCCGACTCCGACGCCCGCGCCCGACGCGCCGCGTCTGCACTCGCGATCCGCCGGCGAAGGAGGGAATCCCGATCCGGCCCGGGTCACCCCAGCTTCTTCAGCGCCTCCTTGATGCCTTTGTCGTTTGGCGCGAGCTGGAGACCGTTCCGATAGCTCTGCCTCGCGTCGTTCTTCTTTCCCTGTCTTTCCTGGATGCGGCCGAGCCAGTACCAGGCGCTGGCGAGCGGCGGCTCGTTTTCGCCCGGCTTGTGCGTGAGGTACTTGCGAAGCGCTTCCTCTCCTCGCGCGGTATTGCCGCCCGCGAGCGCGGCGTGGGCGCCGAACCGCAGATGCGCGGGCATGAACGCGGGGTCGAGCGTGACGGCCATCTCCAGTTCGTGCAGCGCGCCGCTCCAGTTCTCCTCGTTCATCAGAAAACCGGCAAGCATGTAATGAGCGCGGGCGCTCTTCGGATTCGCACGGACCGCGTCGACGTACTCCTTGCGCGCGAGGTCGGTCTTCTTCTGATGGCTGTACACGCGTGCATGAGCGCGATGACCTTCGAGCGGGTCGCGTTTCTTGATTTCTGCCGCCTGTGCAAGGGCTTTGTCCTCGCCGCCGCCCATGAACCCGGGTGCGAGCAGGTAGAAGTTGATGAGCATGAAACGGGCATCGAGATGGTTCTGATCGAGCTCGACGGCACGTTCGAAATCCGCCTGGGTCTTCTTCGCCAGCGATGCCTGCTTGAGGATGTTCGAGCGCTGGGCGAGGTCGCCATACGCAAGTCCGCGCCGGTAGTACGCCTCGGCGTTCTTGGGCTGCGCGGCGATCGCTCTCGTGAAGAGCTGGACCGCCTTCTCGCTGTCATTGCGATCGAGGGCGGCCCGTCCGGCGGCCATGTCATCCGCGGCAGAGAGCGGCAATGTGCAGAGGAGGAGCAGGACAACGAGGCGGTGCATATGGTGTCTACGCGACTTGCCCCCTTTCGGTTTCGGTGAGCTCTGGCGGAAGACCCGGGGCTGGTTCTCGCGCTTTTGTCCCCGCAATGAGGTGCAGGTCGGCGGGATGCGTCTCGGACGGCAATCCGCGTCGGTGCGGGAGGTCGGACTCTGACGTATCATCCCCCGCCCATGCGCCGGGTTCTCTTCGCCCTCACATTGCTTGCGGTCTTTCGCTGCGCCGCACCGCCGCCACCGGAGGCGGTACCGGAACCGGTCGCGCCTCCACCTCCTGTGGTGCAGGAGGAGAAGGTCATTGGCAAGGTCCGCGTCACCGCTTCCGCCCTGAACGTGCGCGCCGAGGCATCGACGGATGCAAGCATCCTCACGCAGGTGAAGAAGGGACAGAGTCTCGACGTGCTGCGCGAGGGGGAGAGCTGGGTGAAGGTGAGGCTCGCCAGCGGGGAGACGGGGTGGGTGGCGGCGCGGTTCGTGTCGAGCGGCGACACGACGCGACGGCCGACGAAGAGGGGCGGCTGTCCTCCGGACTCCGACTACGCGATCACCGAGGCGCCGATGCTGGCGTTCTCCGACAGGGGCGCGCACGGGCTGGTGGTGGTCGAGGCGACGGTGAATGCGAAGGGCGTGGTCACGGCGACGAAACTCGTGTCGAACGGTACGGGCGATGAGACGCTGGCGTTTCTTGCGGAGCGGGAGATCAAGGGCGCGAAGTTCTCCCCCCCGATCCGGAACTGCGTGCCGCGGGCGTTCATCTTCACGTATCGAAGGACGTTCTGAAGCGGTTGGCGGTTGGTCCCCACGAACCCTGAGCGAAGCGAAGGGTCATGGGAGCCCTCTCGATGCGCGTGCCAATATCGTGGCGTATCCTCGAGGGGGTCCTCGCCAGGTGGGGCGAGTGCGTCCTTCCGTCAAGGGTCTCCCGCCAACCGCCAACCGCCTACTCCGCCTCGATCGTAATGTTCCCGTTCGCGTTCACCAGATCCAGCCTGCATCCTCCGGCGCCGATCCTGCCGGTGAGGGCGGACTCGCCGAACGTGCGGGTGGTGATGGGGAGATCGGTGTGGATGCGGCCGAAGGACGTGCGGGCGTTCACGTCGTATTTCGAGTCGGCGGGGAGGGCGAGCTTGATCGAGCTGAAGCTCGTCGCGAGCGAGACGGGCTGACAGCCGCCGCCGCGCAGGCCGGCGACGGAGACGGCGCCGTTTGCGTTGGCCACCGCCACCGGGCCGGTGACGCCGTCGACGAATACGGGCCCGAACGTGGCCTTCACCTGCGCGCCTGGGCCGACGTCCTTCAGGGTGACGCTGCCGTTCGCGCTGTCGACCCTCACGGAGCCGCGGATGCGCTCCGCGTGCACGGAGCCGAAGCGGGCCTCGGCATCGAGCGTCCCGCCGATGTCGCTGACGTTGATCTTGCCGTTGCTGCTCACGAGGGTGGCCTTGCCGCCGACGTCGCGGAGCTCGATGCCGCCGAACGCGGTCTCGATCTTCACGTCGCCGCCGATGCCGCCGGCGTCGACTTTCGCATTTGCGCTGTCGATGGTGAGGTTGCCGCGGATGGTCGTGGCGACCACGTTGCCGAAGGAGCTCCGCACCACCGCGGAGCCGTTTACGTTCGACAGCTCGACGCGCGCGTTGCTGGTGGTGATGTCCGCCGAGCCGCTGACGGTCGAGGCCTTGATGTTGCCGAACGCGTTCGTCACTTTCAGCGATCCGCCGATGTCCATGGCCTCGACGGAGCCATTGGCGTTGGTGATGGTGGCCGATTCTTTGACGTTCGCCACGTCGATCGAGCCGAAGCGGTTGGTGACGTTGAGCAGGCCGTCGACGCTGCGGATGGCGATCGATCCGTTGCTGTTGGTCACGGTCAGATTGCCGCGGTTCCCCTCCACCTCGACGGCTCCGAACGAGTTGCCGATCGACTGTGCGCCGCGGCCGTCCGCGAACTTGACCGCGCCCTGCTTGTTCTCGATCGAGCTCGCGGTCTGCAGGCCACGCACGTCGATGTTGCCGAAGCGATTCCGGGCCGTGAGCGGCGCGCGCGCCGGGATGGTCACGCTCATGTCGACGGAGTAGGAGAGGCTCCGCGCGCGGAATCCGCGCAGCTCTGGGATCTCGGTGCGGACCGTGACGCCGCCATCGTCGCTCGTGAGGATGCGGATCTGTTTGCCGATCTCGTTGTCGGAGGAGCGGATGGTGGCGCGCACCTGCACGTCGCTGCCCGCATGGGTGCGGATGACGAGCTTGCCGAAGCCGTGGTCGATGGTGACCCGGCCGCCACGGAAGGGGAGGTCCCTGCCGAACTTCACCTCGAAGCGGTCGTTGTCTTCCGCAAGGGCGGGGACGGTGAGGAGCAGCAGCAGCGCCGCAATCGCGGGGAGCTTACGGGTTCGAGACATCGGAGTCCTCTCTCAGCACGTCCACGAGCGTCTGCTGTTTTTCGGTGTACATGGCCAGCAGTTGCTTCCGGAGGTGCGCGTTCTGTCGGTTGTTGTCGATGTTGGCCTCGCACTCGGCGATGGCGTCATCGAGGAGCATCAGTTTTTCCTTGTACGAGATCATGAGCGGCGTCCGGGCATCCTCGAGCCTGGCGTCGGCGACTTTCTCGAGGTTCTCGATGGCGCGGATGTGGTCGCGCTCCGCGCGCTCGACCTCCTCGAGGGCGCTCACGCGGATGATGGTGCGGTCGAACGCGGCGTCCCGCGTCTGCACGCGCAGTGCGTAGAACAGGGGTGCCCCGAGGGCGATGAGGATGGCGGCAGCCGCGGCGGCCTGGCGCAGCCAGCGCGACGGCGTACGCTTCTTCCCGGCGCGAAGCGCGCGCTCGATGCGCGGCCAGAGCATGTCGTTCTGCCAGGTCGTGCGCATCGACCGGGCCGTTCCGGACAGCTCGTTCCAAGCGGCGAGCGTCTCCGCGCACGCGTCGCACTCCGCCGCGTGGCGCGCCGCCGTTTCCATGGCCAGCGGCGAGCCGTCGAGAAGGAGGTCGTCGATCTGATTGCAGGTGTTGGTCATTGTTCGTTGTCCGTTGCCCGTGCCCCGTTGCCCGTGTTCGTTGCCGCTGTTTGTGGCGCGTTGTTCGTTGCCCGTTGGGCGTTGCTCGAGCCTCATGCCCGGGTCACGGGCAACGGGTCACGGGCAACGCATCTCCACTTCTGTTGCAGATCCTTCTTCGTCGCGAAGAGGATCCATTTCGAGTTGCCTTCGCTGATGCCGAGGATCTCGCCGATCTCGGCGTGGGAGAGCCCTTCGATCTCGAAGAGCGTGAAGACGCTGCGGCGCTGCTCGGGGAGCCCGTCGAGGAGCTTGCGCAGCGTGATGCGCTTGGCGTCGTCGACGCTCGGCGAAGTGCGCTCGACCACGTCATCGATGGGTGCCTCGTCGATCCGCCGTTTTCGCCTGCGCAGGCTGTCGTAGCAGGTGTTGACGAGGATGCGGAACATCCACGTGGAGAACGCGGCCTCGCCGGTGTACGTCGACGCCGCACGATGCACTTTCAGAAACGTCTCCTGCACCGCGTCCTCGGCGTCCGAGACGTTGCCGAGGTGGTTCCAGGCGATGCTCTTCATCCGCTCGCCGAAGCGCCGGTAGAGGTCTTCAAAGATCTTCGCGTCGCCAGCGGCGCACGCGGCCGCCACGCGGCGGTCCTCGGCGCCCGAGGACGCGGGGACGGGATGCAGGACCGTGGTCATCGCCGCTTGGAGCATGTCGTCTGGAGGCATAGACGTGTGGTTTTCGGAAACGTTAGAACCGGGGGGCGAAGTGCTGGGTGCTGAGTGCTGAGTGCTGAGTCGGTTAGCGTGAACGGGTGGGCGTGACTCAGCACCCAGCACTCAGCACTCAGCACCATCTCACAGCTCGTCGATCGACTTCGGCCAGTCCACGTTCAGCAGGCGCGACAACGACCGGTCCGCGAGGAGGCGGCCTCCCGTCTGGCATCTGGCGCAGTAGTTGGTCTCGTTCTCGGCGTAGACGATGTGTTGTACGGGGGAGCCGCAGTCAGGGCAGGGGAGGTTGTAGCGGCCGTGCACTGCCATTTCGGGGCGGAACGCGGTGACTTTTTCGGGGAAGCCGGTGCCGGTCTCGGCGCGCAGGCGGGCGATCCATTCGTTCAGCACGTCCCGCGTCGCATGGAAGAGGCGCCCGAGCTCCTCCTCGTCGAGGTTCGTCGTCATCTGCACGGGCGAGAGGCGCGCGCGGTGGAGGATCTCGTCGGAGTAGGCATTGCCGATGCCGCTGAAGGTGTGGGGGTCGGTGAGCGTGCGCTTGAGCGTGTGGCGCTCGCGCGTGAGGGCCTCGCGGAACTGCTCCGCGGTCATCGTGAGGGGCTCCAGTCCTCCGCGGTCGTGTTCGCGGAGAGCCACTTCGCCGCGAACGATGTGCATCGACGCGCGCCGTTTCGATCCTGCCTCGGTAAGAACGAGTGCTCCGTTGGCGAAGTCGAGCGCGGCGAGGCCGATCCTGCCGGGCAGCTTCGCCCCGGAGGCGAGCCAGCGGAAGCGGCCCGCAATCATGAGATGAATGATTAGGAAGAGGTCGTCTTCGAATTCGAGGACGATGCGCTTGCCGAGGCGGCGGAGTCCAGTGACTCTTTTCCCCTCGAGATCTCGCGGGGAAGGCTCCACGGTCCGCAGGACGAAAGGGCTGGCGAGCCGGAGCTTGACGAGCGCCTGCCCTGGCAGACGCGACCGGAGCGCGTCGAGATAAACCGTGACGTCGGGAAGTTCAGGCATGAGTCTGGCCATTATCAGACTCGTGAGAACGTTTGGGGTGCTCCTGGCCGGCTGGCTCCTGGGCGCGGCGATGATCGTCGCGCTGGGGTCGCCGGGGCGCGCCGCCGGCTCGGCGGCCGGTCCGTCGGCGGCCCGCCGGCCGGACTACCGGCCAGCGGCCGGAGGACCGGCCGGCCAGCGGCCGGCGCTCCCGGCGGCGCTCCGCGAGACGGCGCGCCGCGAGGAGACGCTCCCCGCGGGGGCGATCCTCGTTCCTGTCCTGGGCGTCTCGCCCGCCGACCTCCGCGACACCTTCTCCGAGGCGCGCGGCGCGGGGCGCACGCACCGGGCGATGGACATCCTCGCTCCCACCGGCACGCCGGTCATCGCCGCGGTGGACGGCACGATCCGCAAGCTCTTCATGAGCAAGGCGGGCGGAGTGACGATCTATCAGTTCGATCTCGAGGAAGAGCGCGTCTACTACTACGCGCACCTCGACCGTTATGCCGACGGGCTCGCCGAAGGGAACTTCGTCGCGCGGGGGAGCGTCATCGGGTACGTCGGGACCAGCGGCAATACGAGAGGGACGCCGCACCTCCACTTCTCCATCGAGGTCCTGCCGCCGACCAAGGAATGGTGGAAGGGCGACCCGGTGAATCCCTTTCCGCTCCTCACGAGGTAGGGATTTCGCATGCGCATGCACTCCTGTCACAGGAGGAACGCATGAAACGCTCGTTGTTTGCCCTGCTCCTCGTATGTCTGGCATGTCAGCCGGCAGAGGTCGCAACCGACACCAGCACCACCGGAACCACCGACACGACCGTCACGCAGCCGCCGCCACAACAGCAGATCCAGTACGTCGCGATCAACCCGCAGGTGTACGTGCCGAAGGCGACGATCGACGGCTGGATCAACGCGAATCCGATCGACACCGCCGCGATCGCGGAGCACGCCTGGGTCATCTGGGGCGGCATGACCGCCGACAGCGGCCAGACGCTCAACGGCACGCCCCTCCCGGTGTGGGAGACGTGGTACGACTCGACCGAGGTCTACGCGGCGGGTGCGGGGTCCGGTCCGTCGCCGGCGGCGATCGCATCGAAGCTCGCGGCCGCCGGGCCGAAAGAGCGGAAGGCGCATGTGAAGCGCCTCTTCCACCTGCCCCATCAGTCGCTCACCCACGGGAAGACCGGCAACGCGCCCGACGCCCTCGGAACGCCCGGCTCCTCGGACGCGGTCGTTCTGACGTTCAACCGCTTCACGCAGGAGTTCCGCGATCACGTCTGGTCGAATCAGTACTACGACTCGAACGTGCTGACGAGCCTCAACAACAGCTGGACCGCGAATACGCCGACGCAGGACCGGACGATCAAACCGTTTCCCGACCGCGCGATCATGCTCAAGCCCGTATTCGTCGTCGTCAGCGGGACGCAGCCGACCGCGGTGCCGTACTGGAACGGCACGGGCACCAACGCCACCGCCGATCCGGTGAACCCGACCTCGGACACGTGGAAGCAGTGCGTGCTCGCCGACCCCACGGGCAAGGCGACGAATGCCGAACCGCTCGTCTGCAATCAGGGCAACAAGGGCGAGACGACGATGCCCGCGGGCTCGTATCAGGTCGTGCCGATCAGCGCCACGCCGTCGGAATCGGGCTTCTACGCGATCAAGATGACCCAGGAAGAAGTCGACGACATGAAGGCGCTCGCGCAGATCGATCAGTTGCAGGGAGCGCAGGCGGGTGATTTCGCGCTGTTCGTCGCGTCCCACGTGTCGTCCCGCGAGATCGACAACTGGACCTGGCAGACCTTCTGGTGGTCGCCGACTCCGGCGACGCCGCCTTCCGCGCCGCCGAATGCGCTGTCGCCGCCGGCGGCGATCGCCAAGCCGTGGAACATGTACGTCGGGTGTACGGCCTACTACATGGTGACGCCGCCGAACGCGCCCAACGGGCAGCCGCTGTTCTGCTACAACCCCTATCTCGAGACCGACCTCAGCGGCCTCCAGAACAAGGACATGACGCAGCAGGCGACGGGCGTGTCATCGAATTGCATGACCTGCCACCGGGCCGCGGCCTGGCCGGAGAATCAGTACGCGCAGGCCTTCCTGCTGCGTCCGGATGACCCGAAGTGGTTCGCGGCGAACACGAAGACGGACTTTGCGTGGTCGATGGTGAACCTCGCGCACACGCCGCCGTTCGTACCGGCGCCTGGGAAGTGAACGAGTCGTCGAAGGGTGGCGTCCTCGACCTAGGTGGGACGGATGGGACCTATGGGACGAATGGGACCTATGGGTAGCTACCCATCCGTCCCATCGGTCCCATGGGTCCCATCCGTCCCATCGGTCCCGAAGACTCGACGACGCGAACCTGAGGAACCCTAACCGCTCTTTACGCGATCCCATGTACGCAATTTGCTGCGCATCTCTTTCGCCATAGAATGGCGCCCCCTCGTATGACCATCCAGAGCCTTCCGCGGGCCGAATCGGCAGAACGCGCAACGATCCCGATCCTGGACGCCTCCGAGGTGGCGAGCGCGTGCGATCGTGCGCTCGAGCGTGCCCGCGAGCTCCTGACGCGCATCGAGACCGTCCCCCTCGACTCGGTCACCGTCGAGAACGTCCTCGACGTGTGGGACGACACCGCCACCGTCATCGAGGACGCGTTCGGTCCGATTTCGCTCCTCAACAGCGTGCACCCAGCCATGGACGTCCGCGACGCGGCCGACGTCGCGCTCGTGCAGGAGTCGAGCTTCCTCACGGATGTCTTTCAGAACGAAGCCTTTTACGATCGCGTGCAGCGCGTCGTGCCGACGTCGATTGCCGCGCGTGAGCTGCGCAAGCATCTGCTCGAGGCGTTCGAGGACAGCGGCGTCTCGCTGCCTCCGGAAAAGCGCCAGCGCTTCAAAGAGATCTCCGAGCGGCTGACGGAGCTCGGCCAGGAGTTCGCCAAGAACATCCGCGAGAACGCGACGCGCCTGACGTTCACGCCCGGCGAATGCCGCGGTCTGCCGCGGTCGTGGCTGGACCGCGTGCCGCGCGATGAGAAGGGCAACGTCGTCGTCGGCTTCGACTATCCCGACTACGTGCCCTTCCTCATGAACGCGCTCGACGAGGATGCGCGGCGCCGCTACTGGGCGGCGAACACGCTTCGAGGGACGCCCCGCAACCTCGACGTCCTCGACGAGATCGTTGCCTTGCGCAAAGAGATCGCCGACCTCTATGAAGTGCCGAGCTACGCGCACTACGTCACCAAGCGCCGCATGGTCGAGAACCCGGACACGGTCACGCGCTTCCTCGAGGACGTCCGCAGTGTCGTCACCGAAGCCGAACTGCGCGATCTGTCGGACCTCGCGGAGCTGAAGGCGGAGATCAACGGCACGTGTCCCGAGCAGGCGCGCATCAATCGCTGGGACGTGTCGTTCTACCGCGAGCGTTTGCGCGAGCGGCGCTATGCGATCGACCAGGAAGAGCTGCGGAAGTTCTTCCCCACGGAACCGACCGTGCGCTGGATGCTCGACATCAGCGAGCGCCTCTACGGCGTCCGCTTCGAGCGCTCCGAGGTTCCGGTGTGGCACACGGATGTGATCTATCTCGACGTGCTCGATGCGGGGACCGGCGCTCACGTCGCCGGCATCTACCTCGATCTCTATCCGCGCGACGGCAAGTACAAGCACGCGGCGGCGTGGCCCGTGCGCGGCGTGAGCCGCCGCAGCGGACGCAATCCCATCAGCGTGCTCGTCACGAACTTCGATCGCACGGGACTCACGCACGACGAGCTGGAGACACTGCTGCACGAGTTCGGTCACGTGTTGCACGGCGTCTTGTCGACGACGCACTACCTCGCGCACGCGGGGACGAGCGTCCAGCGCGACTTCGTCGAGGCGCCGTCGCAGATGTACGAGGAGTGGGCCAGCCGGATGGAGAGCCTTTCGCTGCTGCGGAGCCACTGCCCTGACTGTCCGTCCATCGACGAGTCCCTCGTCGAGCGCCTCAACGCCGCAAAGAAGGTTGGCTCCGGAATCGATTACGGCCGGCAGTTGCTCTACGCCGCCTTCGACATGGCATTGTCCAGCGAAGAACCAGGTCGCTCGCTCGAGGTGTGGGCGCGGATGGAAGACGACACGCCGATGGGCTACGTCGAGCCGACCCAGTTCCCCGGCACGTTCGAGCACATCGCGTCCGGATACGCCGCCGGCTACTACGGCTATATGTGGGCGAAGGTGATCGCGCTCGACCTCGTCTCCGCGTTCGGCGCGGACCTGATGAACAGCGAGATGGGCCGCCGTTTCCGCGAGATGATCCTCAGCCGCGGCAGCGAAGAGCCGGCCCGGGACCTGGTGGAGAGGTTTCTGGGGAGGCCGGTCGCGAGCGACGCATTTTTCCATCACATTCGCGGGGATTAGCCGGCAGCGATAGGGCGGATAGGACCGATAGGACGGATAGGGAGTGGAGCCCACCTATCCGTCCTATAGGTCCCTCCGTCCTATCGTCGCGGATGAGCAGCTGCGCTGGCGTTCGCGTTCGGCGCGGGCATCGTGGCTATGATGGGGTACCGGCTCTGCGAGCGTCTCGGCGCGCCGAAGCTGGACGTGACTGATGCCGGCTGGTGATACTGGCCTGCTGGATCGGCGGGCAGTGGCTCGTGTCGCGGCGGTATGACGTCGCGGACGAGCAATGATGGAGAACCGCCTCCGCGTCCTCCGCGCCGAGCGGCGCTAGTCGCAGGCCGAGCTTGCCAAGCGCCTCGGCGTGTCGCGCCAGACCTTGAACGCGATCGAGACCGGCAAATACGATCCCTCACTGCCCCTCGCTTTCTCGATTGCGAAGACATTCGAGATGAAGACCGAAAATGTCTTCTCGCCGAATGGAGCGTGACTCGCGGCCCGCACCGCAAGTCACGCCCTGATTCAGAACGGATAGTAAAGGTCGCCAGTCCCTTCGAAAAGGCGGACTCCGAGGTAACGACGGCCCACGGTGATCTGCCGGGGCTCCGAGTTGTAGTTTGTCGCGCAGGGATAATCGATGATCCGGATCCATAAACGGACGATGTTTCCATCCGAATTGCCCCAACGGAACACGTCCTCAAAGAAATAGAGGTGCGTCGGGGCGTTCGCCATCGAGAATGACGTCATGTGCGCGTCGGTCGCGTAGCGGGTGCCGGACGGTCCGTTGGTCACGAACTCAATGGCCACCTGCGCCCACGCCGACGATGTATCGTTCCAGCAAGTGGTGCCTGACGGGCATCCTTTGTTGAGGATCTCGATGTAGCCGCCACCGACGCTCGTGGTCCATTTCGGATTTGGAGGCAAGGTCATCTCCAGAAGTTTCGTCCACTTGCCGCAGGGCGTGGAGAACGTCTGAGGCAGTGTTGCGGACTGATTGCACGCGAGACCGTCTGGACTGCTCGCGTGGAGCATGTGGCAACTCTGCGGCTGCGCATCCGTGCTATCGGTTCTGGCAATCGTGGGCCCCTCGGCGGCGGAGAACAGGCGGGCCGTGTCGGTTGGCGGCGCGGTCATGCCCAGCGCCTCGATCCTGCGATCGCTAATGGTGATCGAGCCGGAGTCGACTTTTGCCCAGACGTTGATCGTCGTCGATCCCGGTGGAATCAACGCGTTGCCGACGCCTTCGTTCGGCATGAAGTCGAATGCCGTGACGCTCTCTGGAAGGGTGTTCGGCACATACACATACGAGTAGTGGTTTCCCGAGCTGGCGGTGCCCTTGCCGAAACCGAGGGAAATCCTCTGACCGGGCGTGCCGGAGTGGATGGTGATGCTTCCCTGAAGCTGCACATCCACGTCCGCGCCGCTGGTGTTGTTGACGTTTACGGAGCCGATGATCCGCCAAGTAGTATCGACGGTCATTGTGCCGGCGGCGGTACTTCTGGCCGAGCCGTAGGAAGAGCGGCTTCCCTGGGCGGTCGCGAAGATCTGGTTGACGTCGATGTAGGCCGTGCTCGTACCCAGGATGCGCATGCGAACGCGAAAGCCGTTTGCGCCGTTGAGATTAGTGAGGAGAGAGCCGAAGTAGTCGCCCTGCGGACGATACTGGCCGACACTCGCGCGGATCTTGCGGCTGAGGACCTGCTGGACCGTCGCCACTCCCGCTTTGGTCGTCGCGACTTCGATCTCGTAGGTCGTTCCGACCGGTACGGTCGCGGCCTTCAGTTCTAGCCACATCCGGAACGCTGCGGTGTAGGCGCCGACGTCCGTGGCGGGGTGAAGCTCGTCGTCGCAGCTCGAGTGGATGGTGACCCACTGACCGTCCTGATTGACGCGGACTGGAGGTGAGCCGCCGTCGAACATCGGCGTCTGTGTGTTCTTGTAATACCAGTGCCCTCCGCACGATGCGTAGTCCGCCGCATACGCACCGCACGCGAGCGCCATTGAAAGGAACAGGGTACTCACTGCGCGAAACATCATGGATTCGTTAGACATGGTGCCACGGTAGTGCACCTCGTTTTCGAAGTCATCGCGATTTCCGGTCAATCCGCACGATTCCTTTCAGCGACGTCAGCCGGATGTTGATATGATCCCGGCGATGCGCCATTCCTCTGAATTCTGGGACCGCGAAGTCGAATTCCCGACGCACCACAACTGGCTCGACGCGCCACAGGTCCGGCTGTATGCGAACCGGCTCATCGGGGATGGTGAGCCGATGTGGCCGCTGGACTGGTTTCAGCGCGCGTATCCGCAGCGGTTTCCCCTCGGATTGAGTGTTGGCTGCGGATCGGGGCCGTTGGAGCGCGACGTCATCCGTCGCGGGATTTGCGATCGCATGGAAGCGTTCGACGCCTCGGCTGTCTCACTGAACGCGGCCCGGCTCGCCGCGGCCGACGAGGGAGTGCTCGATCGGATCAAATATCGCAAGGAGGACTTCGAGACCGTACGGTTGCCGCCACGCCGCTATGACATCGTTTTCTTTCATCAGTCTCTTCATCACGTAAGCAGGCTCGAGCGGCTGCTGCGTCATGTCGTGCGATCCCTCAAGCCGGGAGGGTTGCTGTACCTGGACGAGTTCGTGGGGCCGTCGCGCACGTACTGGACGGAACGCACTGTCGCCTGGTATCGCGCCTTGTACAAATTCGTCCCTCAGGAGGCCCGCTATTCTGAAGAGATGCTGATGCCCGTGCAATGGGACGACCTCTCCGAGGCAGTACGGTCCGGCGAGATCGTTTCGCGAGTCCGCATCGGATTTCGCATCCGCGCCTTTCGCGGTTATGGCGGTAACATCCTGGCGGTGTTCTTCCCGGCAATGATTCCGGGCAAGTATGGTCCCCCGGTGGTAGAGACCCTAATCGAGAGCGAGAGGTCGATTCTCGCAGCCGGGGTTCCGTCCTTTTACGCACTGGTGGTGGCCGAGCCGAAACGCGGAATCGCGGGAGCATGGGCTTCGCTGCGGTATCTCACCGATCCAAAGCTCCGGCGGATCGCACGCGAGCTTCGCGTACGCCTGGGCTCCGGACGGATTGCTGCGCCCGAAGAGGATGCATTTCGCGTGTAATCGCCATCGCTTTGCGAAGGTGCCAGGCCGACGCGAAGCCAGCTCGCCATGCCGCCTCTTTCATGGGGAAACCCGCTTCCGTGACGAGGCGATGGGCATGCCGAAGTCGCAATCGTGCCAGAAACTCTTTTGGTGTGATAGGCAGCGACGCTCGCCAGCGGCGGTACAGCGTGCTCTCCGAGATGCCGGGGGGGACGAGGTCTTTCACCGGAGCGGGGACGGTTCGCGAGAGCAGCGACTGAAAAAAGGTCCGCAACTCGCCGCTTAGTTCGTCAAGGCTGCAGCCGAGTTCGGCGAGCACCGATTCGATGTCCGCGGCAATGGGGCCCGCGGCGGTCTCCTCCATCGCGTCGCGCTTGCGCCAGAGGTCGAACGTTCGAAGCGAGTCGAAGACCAAAACGTTGCCCTCGGAAATAAGGGGCAGGATGCGAACGGCTTCTGGACCGATGACAAATGTTGCCATCCAGAAGGATGGAACGATGGGCGGTCGCTTCCTATTTCATGCGCTCCGCGACACGGTCGAGCACGACCTCCGCGACCCCCGTTACCACGATGTGCAGCGCGATCCCATCCGGCAACGCCATGACTGCGTGCGGCTCGATGGCGTCGGCGCGTCCGCGCATCGACACGCCCGGGGCGAGCTCGCGGGTCAGGGCCCGCGTGATCTCCGCACGTGCCTCTGCGATGCGCGGGGCGAGATCGAAACGTGCGCTTTCGCGGAGTCGGGCGCGGATCGATTCGTGGACGATATGCTCCGTGACCCGGGCGAAGAGACCGCGCCGTGCCGTCTCGAGCGAGTAATCCAGATCGGGGACGACGATCGACTGCGTCGCGGGATCGAAGCGCGGGGTCCCTTCCAGAAAGACGAGGCCGCGATAGCTCCGGAGGCGCCCGCCGCGGTAGTCGATCGCGGCCTCGACGAGAACGCGGCCGGAAGACGACGGCAGCACGCGGATCGACGACAGCGTGAGGTTGCGCCCGCTCACCTTGTACGTGCGGCCCGCGTAGTCGTGCGTCGCCAGGCGGCTCGCTTCCTCGTAGGGCAGCTCGAGAACGAACGGAATGCGCATCGACGGCGGCGTTCCCGTCGGGGCGCGCTTCAGCGATGGCAGCGGTCGCTGGACGACGACCGGCCTGTCGCCGACGACCACCCGCGTCGTGGCCCGCAGCGCGAGCGTCGTCGTGACGATCGTGTTCGATCCCGTGATCGGCGACAGCCCCACCTCCGCCGGCTCGAGCACGAGCCACGTGCGGGGAGCGAGCTCGATGGGGGTCTGCAACGCGGACCAGATCTGCTGTGCCTGCGGACGGATGTTCGTGAGCGCCGGAACGTTGCGGTCGATGATGCGCGCGGCCTCCTCGAGCTGCGCCTCGATCCGCGGCGCCACGAAGCGGCGGGTGATGTCGATGCCGAGCCAGGTCACCTCGCACGGCCGCGCGTAGTGGACCGGTAGGAGCGTCGTCCTCGAGCGGAGCCGCCAGCCCGGATCCCAGTCCAGTCTCGTGTGCAGCTTGATGTCAGCCACCCGGCGGGGCTCGCCGAAGCCGCAGGAGATGCACGGGAAGCGGCCGCGGCAGGCCTCGAGCGCGTACTTCATCGATGTCGACGAGTGAAGCCCGGCGCCGATCATCCTCAACCGGATCGGCTCGCGCGCCGCCTCGTAGCGGACGTCGATCCCTCGCTCGCGTGCCTTGCCGTCGAACCGCTTCTCCACCCGGGCCTCGATCTGTGACGAGATCGGCGCGAGATTCGTCCGAATGGGGATGACGATCGTGGACACCTCCGGCACGGTCTGCGCCGCGGTGGAGCGTGCAACAATGAGGGCGAGCGGGAACAAGACGCGCGCCGCGCGTGCTCTACAACGAGCCATCATGTCCGATACGACCACCCGTGGCATCCGAGTGGAAGTCGAGAGCGAGTATCTTGCCGATCGCAGCGATCGGGACACGTTCTACTTTGCCTATCACGTCCGCATCTCCAACGTCGGCGACGAGACCGCACAGCTCGTCAGCCGCGAGTGGATCATCACCGACGGCGACGGAAACGTCGAGAGGGTGAAGGGTCCGGGGGTCGTCGGCGACTATCCGGTGCTCCCCTCCGGGGAGTCGTACGAGTACACGAGCTTCTGTCCCCTGACCACATCAATGGGGACGATGCATGGCGCTTACACGATGCGCACGCGCTCGGGCGAGACGTTCGAGGCCGCGATCGCGCCGTTCACCCTCGCCGTCCCCGGGGTGGTCAATTGAAGCGCTCGACCTTCCTCCCGCTCTTCTTTACGGCGCTGGCCGTCGTGTTCGGCATCGCGGTGTGGGCGCGCCTCAGTTCCTTCGAGACCGATGCAGTCTTCAGGGACGAGACGCGGCAGGCTTCGCCACGACCCGCCGAGATGGAGAGGGCAGAGCGCCGGACCTCGAATGAGACTCCGGCCGAGACGGGGACGATCGTGGAAATCGGCGACACCGGTTCCACCGCGTCCGCCGCGAGCTCCCGCCAGCAGCGCTACAACGAGCTCCTCCGCACGCCGCCGCCAGCACCACCCATCGCACCGCCGGCGCCGAAGGAATCGCTCTTCGATCGGGTCGTGAATCCGATCGCGAGTGCGTTGGGCGTGAACCGTTCGAAACCGCAATCGGTGAACGTCGCTCCGCCGAAGCCGAAGCCGCAACAGCAACAGCCTCAGGCGCGGACGGGTGGCGACCCGCGCCCGAACGACGAAAGCCAGCCGGCGGAGAAACAGCCTCGCGCGGAAGAGGATCCGGAGACCGACGTGACACCTCCGCGGCTCATGGGCGTGGACTTCACGCCCGCGCAGGTGCAGGACAACGGCGAGACGCTGCTGGCCGCGTACGTGACCGACAACCTCTCCGGCGTGCGCAGCGTCTCCGGCGTCATCTCCAGCCCCAGCGGCGCGCTGCAGGGGTTCGCCTGCCAGCGGGAGGGGGAGGGTGACCGGTTCATCGCCCGCATCAAGGTGCCGGCCGATGCGGCCGAGGGGATCTGGAGCGTGAAGTACCTCACGCTGAGCGACAACGCGAACAACAGCGTGAACATCAATCAAACCTCGGGGCAGTTGCCCCCCTCGGCGAGATTCCAGGTCATCTCCTCCGGCTCCGATTCCACGCCTCCGGTGCTCCGCTCCGTCTATCTCGAGCGGCGCTCGATGAACGCGGGCGACCGGAACACCCTCTTCGTTCAGGCGGACGATGACAAGTCCGGGGTGTCTCTGGTCAGCGGCGTCTTCGTCAGTCCGTCGAAACAGGCCCGGATCGGATTCGGCTGCCGTCCCGGGAGCGGTGGAGCCTGGGAGTGTACGGTCTCGCCGCCGTCGTGCCTCGACTGTGGGGCGTGGCAGCTCGAGCAGATCCAGGTGCAGGACAAGGCCAACAACATGGCCACGTTCCGTTCCGACAACCAGCTGATCAGCCAGATCGTGCTCGACATCTCCGGCGACCAGTGCGACGCCGGTCCGCCGCTGATCACCGCGCTGGCGGTGAATCCGATGGTCGTCTCGAACGCGGAGGGGGGAACGATCACGATCACCGCGATCGTGCAGGACGACGCCTGCGGCGTCGCCAGTCTAAGCGGCCAGGCCATTCCCGCGGGCGCCGTCTCCGGACAGCGGATCCCGTTCTCGTTCGATCCGTCACCTGACGGGCAGAACTTCACCGGACGGATCCTCGTGCCGAAACATGCGGCGAAGGGGGTGTGGACGATCGGCTGGATCCAGGCGCTCGACAAAGGCCACAATCTCCGCGCCTACGGAGCGGCCGAGCCGGTGCTGGCAAGAACGACGTTCCGGGTGGAGTGAGACTCCCCTCCACCACACGAACCCTGAGCGAAGCGAAGGGTCATGGGAGCCCCCTCGATGCGCGTGCCAAGGCGTATTCCTCGAGAGGGCTACGTTGACTCTTCGCTTCGCTCAGAGTGGCGGAGGGAGCAAGGCGAAGGGTCAAGGGAGCCCTCTCGATGGGCGTGCCAGTATCGTGGCGTGTTTCTCGAGAGGGCTCCATTGACTCTTCGCTTCGCTCAGAGTGGCGGAGGAGCGAAAATTTTCTGTCAACCCCGCCGGTTGTCGGTCTTCGCTCGGTCGTGACCTTACCCGCAAATTCGAGTAAGATGCGCGTCCCAACCGTTCTCTCGACCGAGAACCAATCACTGAAAGGTAACGCAACTCCCATGAGTCAGTCGAACCAGAGCGCCGAGGCTACGTCCTTTGCCGAGGCGATGGAGAATTTGGACCTCAAGACCCCGCAGCAGGGTGAGCCGCTTCGCGGCACGATCGTGTCGATTTCAGGCGAAGACGCCTACATCTCCTACGGCGGTCCGTCCGAAGCCGTCATCGACACGGCGGAGCTGGAGGGCCTCGACGTCGGCGATCCCATCGAAGCCACGGTCGTCAAGACCGGCGCCGAGATCCGGGTCAGCCGGAAACTCATCAAGGGACGCGCCTCGCTCGAACAGCTTCGGGGCGCGTTCGAGAACCGCCTTCCGGTCGAAGGGAAGGTCACCGGCCGCAACAAGGGCGGCTTCGAGGTGAACATCAGCGGCCTCCGCGCGTTCTGCCCGCTCTCGCAGATCGCCCTCGGGAAGATCGAGAACCCGGACGCGTTCGTCAACCAGGTCATCGAGTTCCGGGTCACCGAGCTGTCCGACGACGGACGCCGCATCGTCGTCTCCCGTGCCGCGCTCCTCAAGGAAGCGGCCGCCGAGCGCGCCGCCGAGACCCGGAACCGCATCGTCCCCGGCGCCGAGCTCACCGGCAAGGTCAAGACCCTCACGCCTTTCGGGGCGTTCGTCGACCTCGGCGGCATCGACGGTCTCCTCCATGTCTCGGAGATGAGCCGCCGCCGCGTCACCGACCCGAAGGACGTCGTCGTGATCGGCCAGGAAGTCCACGTCAAAGTCATCAAGATCGAGAACGACGGCAAGCGCATCTCGCTGTCGATGAAAGACCAGGAACCGGATCCCTGGTTCGACGTGGCCGACCGCTTCGTGCCGGGCACCGAGTTCACGGGTCGCATCGTCCGCTCCACTGACTTCGGCTACTTCGTCGAAGTGGAGCCGGGCGTCGACGGTCTCGTGCACGTCTCCCAACTCCCGCACGGCGTGAAGCCGGGCGACCCGGAAGTGGCCATCGGCACGAGCGTGCAGGGCTGGGTGCGCGAAGTCGACCCGTCCAAGAAGCGTCTCTCTCTGTCACTGCGCGCCGTGGCCATCAACGATCCGTGGGAGACCGCCTCGCAGCGCTACGGCATCGGCCGCGTCGTCGAGGGCACGGTCGATCACGGCGCCGCGCCGGGAATCTTCGTCGAGCTCGAACCCGGACTCACCGGTCTGATCCCGAACTCGGAGATCAATGTCGCGCCGGGACAGGATGCCTCGCAGGTCCACCATCCGGGCGAGAAGCTGATGGTGCGCATCATGAGCCTCGACCCGCAGCGCAAGCGCATCTCGCTCAGCCACGAGGCCGCGAAGGCGGCCGCAGAGCGCGAGGAGTACACGAAATTCATGGACGAGCGCAATGACGAGAACGCCGGCGAGTCCGCCATGGCTCTCGCCTTCCGCCGAGCCATGGAGTCGAAGAAAAAAGCCTGACCGAGTCAGAGGGCAGAGCGCAGAGGGCAGAGCGCAGGAGACCCCCACTCCGGCGCCCTGCCCTCCGCCGCTGCCCTCCGCCCTCCGCCCTCCGCCTTCTGCTTTCTGCCTTCTGCCTTCTGCCCTCTGCCCCCTGCCCTCTGCCCCCTGCCCCC
>CAZLGP010000129.1:0-28855 GCA_964558905.1 uncultured Thermoanaerobaculia bacterium
TTGGGACGCAGAGCTTCTATCGACACTTCACGGCGAAGTACGGCCGCGAGCACACGTTCCGGAACTACGTGAAGTTGCATGCTCTGGTCGGCACGAACACGAACGTCATCGCCTCCGCGTCCGTCACGGATCGCGACCGCCACGACTACACGCAACTCGCACCACTCGTCAAGGAAGCCGCGAAGACGTTCACGATGGCTGAAGTCAGCGCGGACAAGGCATACATGGGGCGTACGAATCTCGCCGCCGTCGCGGCGGTTGGCGCCGAGGCGTTCATCCCGTTCAAGTCGAACACTTACGACGACCCGAAGTCACCGCTCTGGTCGAAGCTCTTCCACCTCTACCACTACCGGGTCGAGGACTTCCTCCCGCACTACCACCGCCGCAGCAACGTGGAGTCCACGTTCTCCGCGATGAAGCGTGTCCTGGGCGACACGCTCCGGAGCAAGGGCGAGGATGCGCAGCGGAACGAGCTTCTCCTGATGTGCGTCGCGCACAACATCCGGACGCTCGTTCACTCCATCTTTGAGATGGGCGTGACCGTGCCGGGGATCGCCACCTGCACACAAAATGCGATCGCTGCACACAAAGTCGGCTAGGATCGAGACTTTAGGTGCAAAGCCGGTCAGACCCTACTGAACTCCCGGCGTGGCCGCGTACGTTCCCGACGCCGTGCTCCGTTTCTCGCGTGTCGAGCTCTTCACGGAGAACACCGGCATCTTCTGCTTCAGCCCTTTGAGCGCGAACTCGCCCAGCGGCTCGGTATCGAAGCTGCCGACCACGCGATCGAGCGTGTTCTGCGAAATGACGAGCTGTCCGGGCCTGGCCACACCGCTCTCGAGGCGGGACGCGATGTTCACCGAGCTGCCGAGGACCGTGTAGTCGACCCGCTTCTCCGTGCCGACGTTGCCCACGACGGCGGGGCCACTGTTGATTCCGATGCGCACCCGAACCGGCGGCAGCCCCTCGCGCTCGCGCTCGGCGTTCCACTGATCGACGCGATCCATGAGCATCAGCCCGGCCATGACCGCGCGGTCGGCGTGGTCCTCCTGGGGGATCGGGGCGCCGAAGAACGCCATCACGGCGTCGCCGATGAACTTATCGAGCGTCCCGCTGTACGCAAAGATCGCGTCCACCGCGGCCGAGAAGAAGTTCGACAGATAGGCGGCCACTTCCTCAGGGGCCTTCGTCTCCGAGATCGTGGTGAAGCCGGAGATGTCCGCGAAGAGGATCGACACGTCGGCAGTTCTGACTTCGTCCTCGTCGGCCGCGGCCGCGCCTTTGACGATCTCGTCGATGACCGCAGGCGAGTGGTACCGCTCCATCCTCGAGCGGATCTTGCGCTCCTGCTCGATCTTCTCCGCCAGCTGCGCCCGCTCGATGGCCACCGCCGCGAAATTCGCGAGCGCGGTGAGCAGATCGAGATCTTCCTCGGTGAAGCGACCGATGTGGATCGGCGAGTCGACCTGCACCGCGCCGATGACGCGCTGCCGGTTCCACAGCGGCACGCACATCGCGGAACGGATGCCGTGAATCGCGATCGACTTTCCGCCCAGCAGCCGCGCGTCCTCGAGAGCGTTGGACGTCATCAGCGACACCTGCTGCTCGGCGACCATCTTGAGGATCGTCCGCGAGATCGGGATGTCTCCCCCGTCCGCGCCTTCGATGAACTTCGTCAGCTTCGGCACCGGGTTTCCCTCCTCGTCGAAGAGGATGATCAGTCCGCGCTCGACCGGCAGGTACTTGAAGATCATGTCCATGACGGTCTCGAGCAGATCGCTCAGCTCCTCGGTCTGCAGGAGCGACTTCGCGACTTGGACCAGCACCTGGAAGATCTTCTCGCGCGTGACCTGCGGCGGCTGTCCTGGCTCCGACGGCGGCCGCACCGGCTGCTGAGCGATCTCCCCGAGGTCGAGGCCGAATTCGGAGTTGAAGTCGGAGATACGGCGGATGACGGTGCCCGACGGGTTGTCGAACATCGACTCGCCGGTGAATTCGACGCTCGGCATGGCCTTGACATCGAGTTGCACAGAGCCGATGAGGATCTTGTCGCCGGCACTGATCTGAGCCTCGGCGATGAGGTTCCCGTTGACCTTCACGCCGTTCGTCGACTTGAGATCGACGATCCACCACTGCGCACTCCGCGCCTCGACCCGCGCGTGTTTCCGCGAGACGGAAGGGTGGTTGAGGACGAGGTCGTTGCCTTCCGTCCGGCCGATCGACAGCTCCGACCGTACGTCCGTGATGCGCGGCACGCCGAGATCGACGTAATGGATCTGGAGCTGGTCCATGCGAGGCACCGATTATAAGTGCTGAGTGCTGGGCTGGGGCTGGGCTGGGGCTGGGTTGAGTGCTGGGTGCTGGGTGCTGGGTACTGGGTGCTGGGTACTGGGTGCTGGGTGCTGGGTACTGGGTACTGGGTACTGGTAGGCGATCGCCTCCCCGCCTTTGCGATTCCTCTTCCTTTCAGGTTTCTCCTTTCTGATTGTCTCCTGCCTCTCGCCCAACCGCACTCAGCACCCAGCACTCAGCACTCAGCACCCAACTCAGCACTCAGCACCCAACTCAGCACTCAGCACTCCGTCTCCCCTATAATGTCCGCTCCGCGTCAACGGGGTTTCAGCTCCATGAGCGAGCAAGCATCGTCCGAGTCCGTTCCACAGCGTCCCCTCGTGATCCGTGCGGTCCTCCGCACCGATGTGGGACTGGTTCGTTCCGAGAATCAGGACTTCGGCACCTACACGACAGCAGAGGAAGAGAAGGAAAGCCATCCCGGCGGCCGCCTGCTGATCGTGGCGGACGGCATGGGCGGACACCGCGGTGGCGCGACGGCGTCGCGCCTCGCCGCCGAGACCGTGAAGGCCCAGTACCTCGGCAGCGAGACGGCCGACATCCCGGCCGCGCTGAAGGAGTCCCTGGTTCGCGCGAACGCCCGCATCTTCTCCGAGGCCCAGTCCAATCCCGAGCTGAGGGGCATGGGGACCACGACGTCCGTGCTGGCCATCCGCGGCGATCGCGGATGGCTCGCTCATGTCGGCGACTCTCGCATCTACCTGGTGCGCGGCGATGAGATCCGTCAGCTCACCGACGATCACTCCCTCGTCGCGACGATGGTCCGGGAGGGACTACTCACCAGCGCCGAGGCGGAGAATCATCCACGACGCAACGTTCTGCAGCGTTCCATGGGTGTGGCCGAGGAGGTCGAGGTGGACGTCCGCGGGCCGATCGAGATCCGGGAAGGCGATACGTTCATCCTTTGCAGTGACGGCCTCCACGGTCTCGTCAAAGAGGATGAGCTGAAAGAGATCGCGAAGAAGCCGATCCAGCCCGCCGCCGACGAGTTCCTGCGCAAGGCCCTCGAGCGAGGCGCGCCGGACAACGTGACCGTGATCGTCGCTCGCGTCGAAAGCGGCGACCCCGGCGACGTGACGCTCACTGAGAAACTCGACGAGACGCAGCCGCTCGACGTGAGCGACGAGACTGTCAAGATCACGCAGCCGATCGAGGCGGTCAATGCGGAAAAGGACGATGCCGCTCCCGCCCCCGAGCGGCACGCGGACGCCCGACCCGGGATCTCCGTTCTCAAGTGGATTCTCGTCTTCGCACTCGCGCTGAGCTTGGCAGGCGCCGCCTGGGCGTACTGGAACTACCAACAGGTGGCGGCCAGGGAATCGCGGTTCCGTTGACCCCGTGATCTATGCCCCGTCCCCGGCATCTCGTTCTGATCCTCACTCTCACCCTGGCAGCGGCCTGCCGGCGCGACGCCGCGCAGGCCGAGCGCGAGGGAAAACCGCTCGAGGGCGTACAGAAGATGGCGTACGGCGTGAAGCCCGCGGTCGTACGGGTCAGCGCCTTCGCCACGGCCGATTTCCGGTACCCCCTCGACGTCATCCGGGTGCTCGAGCGAGCACTCGGCGTCCAGGCTCGTGATCTCGACGGCCCGGAGAACCTCGTCGAGACCGGCGCCGGCGGCTCGGGAAGCGGCTTCATCATTCACCCCGACGGCGTGATTCTCACGAGCGGCCATGTCGTGGCCCCGACCCGCGACCGCGAGGAGCTCGAGCGCGAGCTGCGCCGCAACGGCGCGATCGCCGCGCTCGTCCGCCACTTCCCGGTCGATACGCTCCGCGCGATCCATCGCAGCGATGCGCTCGACCGCTATGTGGCGCCGCTCGCCGCCGTGGGAACGGTCGACATCGAGCGAATCGTCAATCAGATCGAGCTTTCGAACGGAGAGACGCTCCCGTTCACGATCCGCCGCTATTCTCCCGCTCTGACCGAGCGCGGCACCGACCTGGCGATCCTGCAGATCGATCGCAAGCGCCTGCCGTCCGTCCCCCTGGGCGACTCGGACACGGTCCAAGTCGGCGAGTCGATCTGGTCGGTCGGTTACCCCGCGGTCGCAAGCAGCACGGATGAGGTAATCGGCGGCTGGCTCTCGCGGGACAGCGATCTCGAGGCGACGTTCAACCCGGGGACGATCACCGCCATCAAGCGCAACGTCGCCAACGTCCCGGTCTTCCAGACGAACGTCGCGATCTATCGCGGCAACTCCGGCGGTCCGGCCGTCAATCGCGACGGGGAGGTCATCGGCATCTCCACGTGGGGCCACACCAACGCGGAGCAGATCAAGTTCCTCGTGCCCGTGAACGTCGCACGCCAGCTTCTCGCGGAGGCGAAGGTACCGGCGAGCGCGGGCGGCGAGTTCAATCAGCACTACCGCGCCGCGCTGGAGGCGGCCGGCAACGGGAAATGGATCGAGGCGAAGAAGAAGCTCGTCCCGGCGACGACCCTCTTCCCGCGGTCGCCCGACCTGTTGCGCTTCGGCAATGACGCCGACCGCGCGATCCGCAGGCTTCCGCCATGGCGCCTGTATCCGGCGGCGGCGATCGCAACGCTGGTCGTTGCCGTACTGCTCCTGGCCACCGCGACGATCTTCGTCGTCCGCGCGCAACGGCCAGCCCTCGCGCTCGAGATCCCGAAGTCCGGCGGAGTCGAAACCGTTGTCGCGCCGAACGGTGTCGATGCCATGCCGGCGTCGATGATCGGGAGGTTCACGATCCTCAACGGCACCCGCGCGGGCGAGAAGCTCGGGCTCGGTGGATCGGGCATCCGGATCGGACGAGAATCGACGATCTGTGAGATCGTATTGGAAAATCCGAAGGTATCGCGGCTCCACGCCGAGGTCGTGTCGATCGACGGGAAGACCCTGCTGATCGACAGGAATTCGTCGAACGGGACGTACGTCAACGATCAGAAGATCGACAAGAGGTTCCTCCAGGACGGAGACATCATCTACTTCGGCGGCCGGAACGCCGTCGCGGTCGCATTTCACGCGTGAGGGGTCAGGCAAAACTCTGAGGAGCGAAGCGAACGAAGAGTCAATGGAGCCGTACGCGATGGACGGGCACGTTTCCGAGAGGGCTCCGGTGATCCTTCGCGTTGCTCAGGATGAATGGGATGGCTGACAAGCGCTGCGAGAACGGGCATTTCATCGACGAGTCGTGGGACATCTGTCCGTACTGTCCGCAGGACCAGAGCGAGCCCGAGATCCCGGTGGTGCGGCCGCGCGCCGCTCCACCCATCTCCGCAGCCGGGAAAGGGGACGAGGGTGAGGTGCCGGTGCGCTCCCTGGCCGGTGTCCCCGGCGGCGCGGCCGCCTCTCCGGCCGAACAGAGTGGCAGTCGCGGCGGCCACCGCTCCGGCAGCTCGCCCGCACTCGCGGCCGTGCAGTCTCCTCCGCTGGAGCGCACCGTCGCCGCGGCGCAGCTCAGCGCGCAGAAGCGCTACGTCGTGGCCTGGCTGGTCGGCCTCAGCGGCGCCTCGCGCGGCGAGTCGTTCCCCGTACGGATGGGCCGGAACATCATCGGCCGCGACCGCCGCTCGGACATCGTCATCCACGACGACCAGGCCTCGTCGCATCACGCCGATCTCGTTTTTCGCCCGGAGGAGAAGCGTTTCATCCTCATGGATCACAACTCTACGAATGGGACGTACGTCAACGAGACGGAGATCGAGCCGCGGCGCGACCTGGCCGCAAAGGACATCATCCGCATCGGCGCGCAGCGATTCCTCTTCACTCCTCTCTGCCACGAAGGTTTCCACTGGGATGACGAGGGACTGCTGAAATGACCGGCACGACCATCGGCAACGACCGCCATCCCTCGGCCTCCGCGTTTCGATTCGCTGACGAGGGCCCGCGGAGATGATCGGTACAGTCATCGGCAACTACCGAATCGAGCGCGAGATCGGCGAAGGCGGCATGAGCCACGTCTACGTCGGCCGCACGCTCGCGCAGACCGACGTGCTGCCGTTCGAGTTCCCGGTCGTGCTCAAGGTGATGTCCGACGAGCTCGCGGGCGACATCACCGCGCGCAAGCGCTTCGTGAAGGAAGCGCAGATCCTCTCCAAGCTCCGCCACCGCTACATCACCCGCTTCTACGAGTTCATCAACAACGCCACCGGCGCGGTGCTGGTGATGGAGTTCGTCGAGGGAACACCGGTCGACATCCTGCTGACCGAGCGCGGCGCGCTGCCGCTCGGCTCCGCCATCGGAATCGCGCAATGCCTGCTCGAGGCGCTCGTTTACGCGCACGGAAAAGGCATCGTCCATCGCGACATCAAGCCGGCGAACCTGATCAAGGAGAAGTCCGGCACAGTGAAGGTGACCGACTTCGGCATCGCCAAGATCAAAGAAGGCGGCGGCACGAGCGGCCAGACCGTCCTCACCAAGTCCGGCTTTCTCCTCGGCACTCCGCACTACATGTCCCCCGAGCAGATCCGCGAGCCGAAGGACGCCGGCGCGAAGAGCGACATCTACTCCTCGGGCGTTCTGCTGTACGAGATGCTCACCGGCGCGCTCCCGTTCAACAGCCGGTCGCTGCCGAAGCTCATCGACGCCATCTATCGCGGAGAGAAACAGGCGCCGAGCGCGCTCCGCCACGATGTGGACAGGGAGCTCGAGCAGATCGTGCTGAAGTCGATGCATCCGCGCATGGACCAGCGCTACGAGACGGCGCGCGAGTTCTTCGAGGCTCTCGAGGAGTACAACGCCCGGCAGCCCATCGCGCCAACCACGCGCCAGCCGATCGTCGACGCGCACCCGACCCCCCCGGTGGTGGAGGTGCCGAAGAACTGGGCGCTCGTCAATGTCAAAGCGGAGGCGAACGAGAAGCACGCCATCAGCGGAGACAGCGTGATGGTCGGACGGGACCGCACCTGCGCGATCGTCCTCGCGCACCCGGCCGTCTCCCGCCGCCACGCGCGCATCACCGTCGCCGGCCAGGTGCCGGTCCTCGAGGACCTGCAGTCGGCGAACGGAACCTACGTCAACAACAACCGCGTCGACCGCGTCGTACTGAAACCGGGAGACATCGTGCGCTTCGGGGCCGACCCGGCGTGCAGCTATGTGTTGCGTGATCATTGAGGAGTCTCAAAGACTCAAAGACTCAAAGTCTCAAAGAAGGTGCGAACCACGCTCTTTGCGACTCTGAGACTTTGAGACTTTGAGACTCGGCGATTCAGAGAGAAGACCATGGCCCAGCAGATCAATTGCCTCAAGTGCAAACAAAGCATCGACGCCGCGTACGACCTCTGCCCCCACTGCGGCGAGAAGATCACGCTCTTCCAGAAGACGTACGCGTCCCGGCTGCTCGACGGGAAGTACCAGATCATCGACCGCCTCGGCGTCGGCGGAATGGGCGAGATCTTCAAGGTCCGCCACATCCACCTCAATGAGCTCCGCGTGATCAAGATCATGCGCCCGAACATCGCCCAGGATGACCAGGGCCTGCAGCGCTTCCTCCAGGAGGCGCGCACGTCCACGATGATCAAGCACAAAAACCTGGCCATGCTGTACGACTTCGCACAGCTCGAAGACGGCTCGTACTACATGGTCTGGGAGTTCATCGACGGCACGAACATCCAGAAGTGGATCGCCGCAAACGGGCCTATGCCGCCGCGCCTGACCGTGGAGATCTGCATCCAGGCCCTGACCGGACTCGAGCACCTCCACTCGATGGGCCTCATCCACCGCGACATCTCCCCCGAGAACATCATGCTGTCGCAGGACCATCACGGGAAACTGCTCGTGAAGGTCATCGACTTCGGCATCGCCAAACAGCTCCAGGAAGGAGACGGCGGCCAGGGTCTCACCCAGACCGGCATGTTCCTCGGGAAGCTCAAATACGCGTCGCCCGAGCAGGCCGGGTTCCTCAAAGAGGACGAGCACCTCGACGCGCGCTCGGACCTGTACTCGTTCGGCATCGTGATGTACGAGATGCTCGCCGGCCGGGCCCCGTTCCAGGCCACGAATCCGCACGGCTACATCCTCAAGCACGTGACCGAGAAGCCCGCGCCCATCGGGGAGATGAACGCGGGCGCGAGCGTACCGCCGCAGCTCGAATCGATCATCATGCGCTCGCTCGAGAAGCAGCGCGACAGCCGTTTTGCGAGCGCCGAGGACTTCGCGCACGCGCTCGAGAACGTGCGCGCGTCGATCGCTCCCGATCAGAAGTACGGCCTCGGCGAGAAGATGATCACCCTCTCCGGGGCGCAGACGCTCGCCGAATTGCCGAAGATCACCGGCACGTCGCCGCAGGTGACGGCAAGCGGCGCCCAGGCCACCCAGCAGACTTACGCGGGCGGCACGATGCCGGGAGCGACGATCGGCGGCGGCACGGTCGGCGGCACCGCCGCCGGTGGAACGGCCAGGCCGAAGACCATCGGCAGCGACGAGGCCACGGTGATGGAGCGGATGGCAACCGCCGCCGCGGCGACCTCGATCGAACAGAAGTGGTCGACCCAGGCCGAGGCGACGGTCCTCGAACGCCAGATCGAAGGGGCCCCGCCGAAGAAGAAGAACGTGGCCGTGATCGCAGCCATCGCGGCAGTGATCGCGATCGTTCTCATCGCCGGGACGATCGTGCTGATGCGCAAGCCGGAGGTCACGCCGGACGTTCCGATCGCGTCGACCGCCGGAACGGAGCTGACCGCGACAGGCACCACGAGCACGCAACCGATGCCCGGCGATCAGGGACTGCTCCTCCTCTCCGCGTCGCCCTGGGGTGAGCTCGACCGCATCGTGAGCAAGGCCAGCCAGAAGGAAGTCCCGCTTCCGGACGAGATCTCGACACCGACGCGGATCGCGCTCCAGCCAGGCGAATACCGCGTGACCGTCAACGGCCCCGAGGGGCAGAAGACGATCGACGTGGAGATCGAGGCCGGCAAGCCCACCACGCGAAACGTTCCGATGGGCGGCATCGACGTCGATGCGCTCACGGATGAACTGACCAGGACCAGGCAATGAACCGCGCACGCTCCCTCGCCGTCTTTCTCCTCACCTTCGCGCTGGCTTCGACCGCGCACGCGTCGTGGTACGACGATTACGATGAGGGTCTCGCCGCGGCCCGCGCCGGCAACTGGAACGCCGTCATCACGAAGATGTCGGCGGCCATCAAGGGCAATCCGAAAGAGAACAACAAGGCCCGCACCTACGGCGCCATCTTCATCAACTACCACCCGTACTACTACCGTGGCGTCGCCTATCTGAACGTCGGCCGGTACGAACAGGCCATCTCCGACCTCGAGCGCACCAGCGGCCCGGGTCCGGAGAACCTCGGGTCGATCGGGGAGCTCCTCGAGCGTGCGAAGAGGCAGCTCGCGGCGACGAGCGCCCCCGAGCCGTCGCCTTCGCGACCCGAGCCCGCGCCGGTGCGGCCGCCCGCGGTCACGCCCGCGCAGCCCGTCGTGCCGCAGATCGATCCGGCGCTGCGACAGCGTGCATCGGCGGCGCTCGGCTCGGCGAAGCAGAAACTGCAGCAGGCGCAACAGCGCCGCGCGTCGACTTCCGCGCAGTACGTGCAGGCGATGAATCTCTTCACGGACGCCACCACGCGCAACGGATCGGCGAAGACCAACGAGGATTTCAACGCGATCATCGCGATGGCCGAGAACGCCGGCAACCTCGCGGAGCTCGCCCAGCCGCCGAACGTCCCCGCGCCGGCCATCCCGGCTCCGGCGCCGGCCCCGACGAAGCCCACGATCATGACCGACGCGGTGCTCGCCGACTACAAAGAGCAGCTTCGTCGCGCGCTGGAGGACTACTTCAACGGCGAGTTCGACGAATCCTCACGGCAGTTCGCGGACCTCTCGCGGAAGCTTCCGACCAACGCCTGGATCTGGGCGTTCCTCGGCGCATCGCAGTATTCGCAGTACGCGTTCGAGGCCGACGAGAGATACCGCACCGCGGCCCTCCGATCGTTCCGCAGGGCGAAGCAGTTGCGCACATGGAAGGGCGGACTGCCGGACAAGTACTTCTCGAGACGCATCCGTCGCGCCTTCAACGAAGAAGGATGAAGCGGCGGAGATGGCGGTCCCGCGCAGCGGATAAGAGGGAATAGCCACCGTCTTCAGGGCGTGTTGCCCAAATGCCCGCGTAGCGGGCAAAAGGAAATAGCCCCCGGCTTCAGCCGTTCGGCTTCAGCCGGGGGAGCACGGCGGCCGGCAAAAGAGCCCGCGTAGCGGGCGACAGCACCCTTCTGCCGCCCGCTACGCGGGCTGACCCGCCCCGATGGCCTAACCCCCGGCTGAAGCCGGGGGCTATTTCCTCTTGCCCGCTACGCGGGCATTACCCTGGGCAGAGCCCTCGGGTTAGAGCCTGGGGCCAGAGATTTTCCCGCGCGCCTTCGTGCACCCGCGTTGGCGCCCTTGCCGCTTCCGGATGTCCAAACTCCGGGCGAGCGGCGGGGACGCCCCGCTCAGCCGTCGGGACGGCGGCGCTCCGAGCTCAGCTCTCGTTCCCGCCTACGTCGCCTGTGTAGCCGCTGCTGCTACTGGTGGTGTCCGGCGTGCTCGCGACTTCCGGAGCGGCCGTCGCGGCCGGTGCCACGCCCACGGTCTCCTTGACCTGCTCGACGACGCGGCTGATCACGCCACGCGCGCGAGCGACGACGGTCTTCTTCGCCGGACCCTTGCGAGCGGGAGCTTTGCGGGCCGGAGCTTTGCGGGCCGGAGCGGCCTTCTTCGCCGGAGCAGCTTTCCGGGCAGGCGCCGCTTTGCGAGCCGGGGCGGCCTTGCGTGCCGGAGCCGCCTTTCTCGCGGGCGCCTTCTTCGCTGCAGCGCGACGCGGAGCGACTTTCTTCTTCGCGGCCTTCTTTGTTGCTACCTTGCGTGCCGGAGCGGCCTTGCGCGCCGCAGATCGTTTCGCCGGCGCTTTCTTCGCGGCTTTCTTCGCGGCCGGTTTCTTAGCGGCGGCCTTCTTCGTTCCGCCCTTCTTCGCGCCGCCTTTCCTGGCGTTGCTCTTGACCGGGGCGCTCTTCTTCTTCGCAGCCATATGGTTTTCTCCTTGGTCGAAGTCTCGGATGGGGAGCCGTACTTTCCGGTGGAAACCTGCGCTGCACGCGCAACCCGGTGTACGAGTTGCACGAAAACCAATGTAGACGAACATGCCACGATTGTCACGCCGTGCACTTCTGCTGCGTTGGACGCTTCCGCTCTTCATCGCGTTGTTCCTGGCGACGTGGGCGCTGTCGTTCTACGTCTTCTTCATGAATCGGCGCATCTCGCGCGAGCTCGTGACCCACAGCTGGCGCGAGCCGACGACCATCGTCTCGGCCGCGGACGGCAAGTCGCGCGAGATCGTACGCGTCTACGGGAGCGGCTGGCGCGTCACGCCGCCGGTGCTCATCGACAAGCTCCCGCGTCACGTGGCCGATGCGTTCCTCGCCGCGGAAGACGTCCGCTTCCGCCGCCACATCGGCGTCGATCCGATCGGCATCGCCCGCGCCGTGTTCGTGAATCTCCGCGCGGGCGGCGTCGCGCAGGGCGGCTCGACGATTCCCCAGCAGATCGTGAAGCAGCGCTTCCTCTCGAACGAGCGCACGTGGCGTCGCAAGTTCCTCGAAGCCATCCTCGCGATCGTCCTCGACGCGCGCCTCTCGAAGGACGACCTCCTCGAGCTCTACCTCAACGACGTCTACCTCGGGCATCACCAGGGCCTGCCGATCCTCGGGATCGACGAGGCGGCGAGGCTCTACTTCGACAAACCGCCGGGTAGGCTGCGGGTGGATGAGGCGGCCCTGCTCGCCGGAATGATCCGCGCGCCGAACCAGAAACGCCCCGAGCTTGCCCGCGCGCGGCGCGACGCCATTCTCACGGTGATGCGCGATCGCGGCTGGCTCGAGGACGACGAGGCTCGCGAGGCGAAGGCGCGCGATGCCGACATCGTTCGCGGCTCGCTGCCGGAGACGCCCTATCCCTACTACCTCCGCGCGCTGCGTGCCGAGGTTCTCCGGCAGATCGGGATGCGCCGGCTGCTCGGCGGCGGACTGACGATCGCCTGCGAGATGGACCCGAAGGCACAGAAGGCCGCGGAGCAGGCCGCCCGCCGCGGCGCGGCCTCGCTCGAGGCGCGCTATCGCTGGATCCGCCGCCAGTCCGGCAGCGATCCGCTGCAGGTGGCGATCCTCTCCGTCGATCCGAGCAACGGCGGCATTCGCGCGCTCGTCGGCGGCACGAACTTCCGGCGCTCGACGTTCGACCGCACGTCGCAGATGCGGCGACAACCCGGCTCGGCATTCAAGACCTTCGCGTATCTCGCCGCCATCGCGTCGAAGCGCGCGACGACCTCCTCGCTTCTGCTGGATGCCCCGGTGAAGGTTGCGTTGTCGGACGACGAGGTGTGGGAGCCGCGGAACTACGACGAGCGCTTCCGCGGACGCGTGACGCTGCGGGAGTCCTTCGAGCGCTCGCTGAACGTGCCGACCGTGCGCCTGACGAACGACATCGGCTCCCGCCGCGTCGTGACCGTCGCGAAAGACGCCGGTCTCACCGACGTCAGAAACGTGCCGGCCATGCCGCTCGGCGTCGGCGAAGTATCGATGCGTGAGCTCACCGCCGCGTACACCATCTTCCCCAATCTCGGCGAGCGAGTGGAACCATTCCTCCTGACGAGCATCGGGGACCGGGACGGGAAGACACTCTTCGCGGCGAAGGTGCAGAAAAAGCGCGTGGTCGACGCGAACCCCGCGTACATCGTGCACACGCTGCTGCGCGGCGTCGTCCGCCGCGGTACGGCCACACGCCTGAAGCGCTACGGTCTCGGCTACGTCGCGGGAAAAACCGGCACGACGAACGACTATCGCGATGCCTGGTTCGTCGGCTACACCGCGGACGTCGTGACGACCGTGTGGGTGGGCTTCGATCGTGGCGCGCCGCTGCGCCTGTCGTCGAGCGAAGCCGCACTGCCCATATGGGGCGCATACATGCGGGAGACGCCGCACGAGGCCGCGAATCCTGATCCGCCGCCGGGGGTCACGTACCGGAGCATCGATCCCGAGAGCGGGATGCTCTGGCGCGAAGGCTGCCCCGGCCCGATCCGGGAGGTCTATCTCGACGGCACCGCGCCCACACGCCACTGCCCGACCGGCGTGATGGGCAGGATCGTCCGCCGCATCCTCTTCGACGAGGAGCACTTCGACGAGCCTGCAGCGATCACGTTCGACAAGTTCCGCCGCTGGGCGAACGAAGTCGACCGCAATCGGCAGGAAGTCGAAGGCGTGTTGGACAGACTGCGGCGTCTCTTCGACTGACCGCACGCACAACATTCGGAGCGCCGGCGTCCTCGCCGCCGAGGCGCGTTTTGACAAACACGCGCCCGAGGTCTAGATTCAAACCGCTGGATTGATTTGGGGCGGCTTGCAACCAGCTAAAAAAAAGCTAAAGAGCCGGTAACGCAGTCGAGACCAGGCCGCCCCGCGCTGATTGCGCGGGGCTTTTGTTTATTACGCAGTTGGCAGTTGACAGTTGGCAGTTTGCAGGACAGCCGGGCACCCCCCTCCTGTCAACTGCCAACTGCCAACTGCCAACTGCCAACTGCCAACCGCCAACTGCCAACTGCCAACCGAACATGGACTTCATCCAGGCAATCGCCGACGAACACGTCTACCTCTTCGACGGAGCGATGGGGACCATGCTCTATTCGAAGGGCGTCTTCATCAACAAGTGCTACGACGAGCTGAACGTTCGCAACCCGGAGATCGTGCTCGAAGTGCATCGCCAGTACGTCAAGGCCGGCGCGGAAGTCCTCGAGACCAACACCTACGGCGCCAACCGCGTCAAGCTGCACGGCTTCGGCATCGAAGACGAGTTGCGCGACATCAACATGCGCGCCGCCGAGATCGCCCGCAAAGCCGCCGGCGATTCCGTCTACGTCGCCGGCGGCATCGGACCGCTGGGGATCCGCATCGAGCCCTACGGGCCGACGGCGCTCGACGAAGCGCGGGAGATCTTCCGCGAGCAGGCCTCCGCGCTCAATGACGCCGGCGTCGACCTCTTCGTCTGCGAGACCTTCTCCAACATCAGCGAGATCGAGCAGGCCATCGCCGCCATCCGCGACGTGTGCTCGCTCCCGATCGTGGCGCAGATGACCATCGGCACCGATGGCCGCACCATCTTCGGCGACGTGCCCCGCACGTTTGCGCAACGGCTCGACCGCGCCGGCGCGGACGTCATCGGCATCAACTGCTCCGTCGGACCCGATCTCATGCTCGACGCCGTCGAGGAGATCGCGGCCGTCACCGCAAAGAAGATCTCCTGCCAGCCCAACGCCGGTCTGCCCCGCGACGTCAACGGCCGGCAGATGTACATGGCCTCGCCCGAGTATTTTTCCAAGTACGCAAAGCGGCTCATCCACAAGGGCGTGAAGTTCATCGGCGGCTGCTGCGGCACGACGCCCGAGCACGTGAAGATGATGGCCGACGCCGTCCGTCCGCTGTCGCCGCGGCGCACGTTCGTGATCATCGAGCGTGAGCGGAAGAGCGACAACGCCGCGGGCGTCGAGCCCTCGCCGATGGAGACCCGCTCGAACTGGGGCCGCAAGATCGCCAACGGCGAATTCGTCACGACGATCGAGATCGTGCCGCCGAAAGGACCGAACGCCGACGCGATGCTCAAGTCCGTCGAATCGATCAAGGCCGCCGGCGTCGACGGTGTCAATGTCCCCGATGGCCCGCGCGCGCAGAACCGCATGGGCGCGATCGCCGTCGCCGTGCTCCTCCAGCAGCGCGTCGGCATCGAGGCCGTGCTGCACTACTGCTGCCGCGACCGCAACCTGCTCGGCATGCACAGCGACCTGCTCGGCTGCGCCGCCCTCGGCCTGCGCAACCTGCTCCTCATTACGGGCGATCCTCCCAAGATGGGTCCATACCCCGAGGCGACGGCCGTGTTCGACATCGATTCGATCGGCCTGACGAACATGGTCAACCTCATGAACCATGGTCTCGACCTCGGCGGCAATCCATTCGGCGAGCCGACGCGCTTCACCATCGGCGTCGGCGTCAACCCCGGCCACCTCGACCTGGACTACGAGCTGAAGCGCCTCGACTGGAAGGTCAAGGCAGGCGCCGAGTACGCCATCACCCAACCCGTGTTCGACGTCCGCCAGCTCGAGCACTTCCTCGGCCGCATCGAGCATCTGAAGCTGCCCGTCGTCGCCGGCATCTGGCCGCTGCTGTCGTATCGCAACGCCCAGTTCATGAACAATGAAGTCCCCGGCGTGTCCGTCCCCGACGAAGTGATGGAGCGCATGCGCCTCGCCAGCGAGAAGAGCAAAGAGCACGCGCTGCACGAAGGCGTGACCATCGCCCGAGAGACCCTCGCCCGCGTCCGAGGGCGGGTTGCGGGTGTGCAGGTGTCGGCCCCCCTCGGCCGCGTCGATCTCGCGCTGCAGGTGTTCGACGGGATGACGGCGGCCCAGGCGACGTCGACCTCGTCCTGAACCCGATGCCGGCGAAGCGGGAAACCGCCGGCAGCGCGGAGATTGACTGTCATGCTGAGCCGGCGAAGGCCGACGAAGGAACCCTGCCACTTGCGCGAGCTCCCAATCGCAAGGGGTCCTTCGGTGTCGACGCAGGCCGAGCAGGCTGCATCATCCTGACGCACGCGTCTTGCGTGCGCGGGGAGGATCTCCGGTCCTCCCGCCTTCGGTGCCGGCGTCCCGCCCATACACTTGTGCACGAGGGCGCGCCGTCCAGTTTCATCGAGTTGATGGCGGCATCCAGCCTGCACCCTTCCGCCCTGGACGTTGTCCGCGTTTCGGACGTATTGATCACTGCCATGCGATCCCTCGCTCTCCTGCTCCTCACGACCACGCTGAGCGCACAATGGGTGAGTCCGGTCGAGCAGAGCTACGGTCCGTATCTCGCACCGGGGGCGGACGCAGCGCCCGCGCTTGTCGCATCGAGAAACGGCGCGCTTCTCGCGTGGAGTGAGCTCGATCCTTTCACGCGGATCCCGGAGATTCGTGTAGGTATCCTCGATTCCGACGGCCGACTCAACGGTGCGATCACGAAGCTCCCGACGTATCAGCCCGTCGCTGAAGCGCGAAGCCCCGTTGTCGCGACAGACGGCGAAACGTACGCGGTCGCCTGGCAGGAGCCCGAGCCGCACAGGCGCATGGCGGCCGTCCCGCTGGACTCGAACGGCATCCCCGTCGCGGAGCCGCTTCCGTTCGGAGGGATCGGGAACCTGCCGCGCATCCCACTCCTGTTCTGGAACGGCGAGTCGTATCAGATCCATGGCCTCGCGTTCGATCGCACCGGTTACCCGGTGTACCCGAAGTGGAACGTGCCGGTGTACGTGCGCTACGCGGCGGGCGACACGCTTGTGGGCATGAACTGGACGAGCACTCCCAGGACGTATCGATGCGGCTGGGGAATCGGTCACGGCTGTAACTGGATTGACGCCGAATTCATCGTTACGTGGCAGCTCACTCCGGGCAAGAGCGGCTCGAAGCAGTACCGGTATTACAGCGACTCGCGAGCCGTCACGGCGGGCGATGCCGACGAGATGGCGGTCGTGTGGCGCTCACCCACTGCGTTGACCGGGATCCGCGTCGTCGACGGCGACTACGACTCGAAGTTCACGATCCTCGAGGACCCTGCCGCGCCGGAGCCGGATGGGATTGCGTTCGATGGCGAGCGCTGGCTGGTCGTCTTCACGCGCGACGGCGACGTGTGGGGAACGTTCGTCGATCGCATGGCAAAGGACTTCGTTCCGTTCCCGATCGCATCGACCGAACGCGTCGAATGGAAGGCCGGCGCCATCGCCCTGGCACCCGGCCGATTCCTCGTCTCGTACTCGAGCGATCTCGGCGGCGACGATCACCGCTTCGCCGGTCGCATCGTCCTGACCGAGCCTCCGCCCTCGAAGCGGCGCGCCCTGCGCTGAGTCGGATTGGGGCCTGCCCCCACCTGTCGCCCCTCGGAATCCTGAGCGAAGCGAAGGATCCGTGGAGCCCTCACGATCATGATTCCTCATGACGATTCAGGTGAGGGCTCCGTTGGTCTACGCGGCTCAGGATTTTTGGTGTGCTCACCCGACCTGATGGGCTCCCCTATAGAATCGCTTTTGCAAGGGAGCCGATGTGATGACAGCCATTCTTCCCGCCGCCGCTGAGCGCGCACACCCCGCCACCGACCGCGTACCCGTCGCCATCCTCGGCGCGACCGGCTCGGTCGGCCAGCGCTTCATTCAACTCCTCGCAAATCACCCCTGGTTCCGCGTACACGAGGTCGTGGCCTCGGACCGCAGCGCCGGCAAGGCCTATGGCGCCGCCGCCGACTGGCGTCTGGAGACGCTCGTGCCCGACGACGTCGCCGGCCTGACGGTGAAGAGCCTCGGCGCGGACCTCGAGTCGCGCCTCGTCTTCTCCGGACTCGACTCCTCGGTGGCCGGTGAGGCGGAGGATGAGTACGCCAACCGCGGCTGCGCAGTCATCTCGAACTCGAAGAACCACCGCATGGACAACGACGTCCCGCTGCTGATCCCCGAGGTCAATGCCGAGCATCTCGGGGCGATCGAGGTGCAGCGGCAGCGGCGCGCCGGCTACATCGTCACGAACCCCAACTGCTCGGTGGTCGGACTGGCGATGGCCCTCGCGCCGCTCGAGCGCAGGTTCGGCCTCGAGGCCGTGCAGGTCACCACGATGCAGGCCATCAGCGGCGCGGGCTATGCCGGCGTCGCCTCCTACGCCATCCTGGACAATGTCATTCCGTACATCGGCGGGGGGGAGGAAGAGAAGATCGAGACCGAGCCGCGCAAGATCCTCGGCGCCTGGAAAGCCGATCGCTTCGCCGAGGCACCGATGACGATCTCGGCGCAGGTGAACCGCGTGCCGACGATCGACGGCCACCTCATGACCGTCTCCGCGAAGTTGCGCAACAGTGCCGAGATCCGCGAAGTGCGCGAGGCCTTCGAGTCGTTCACCGGCGAGCCGCAGCAACTGGGACTGCCGACCGCACCGCAGCGTCCGATTCAGTTCCTCGACGCCGTCGATCGCCCACAGCCGCGCCTCGACCGCGACCGCGAGCGGGGCATGGCCGTCTCCGTCGGACGCCTCCGCCACTGCCCGATCCTCGACATCCGCTTCGTCGCGCTCGTACACAACACGATTCGCGGCGCGGCAGGCGCGGCGATCCTGAACGCGGAGTTGCTGAAGGCGAAGGGGCTGCTGTGAGCAGAGGTTGGCGGTTGGCGGTTGGCAGTTGGTGGGAGGCCGCCGCCCCTCCACGACCGGACGGTGCTTCTGACGATGGGTGTGCGGGGGTCCCCCGCCAACCGTCAACCGCCAACCGCCAACGGTGTGGGTGGCGCGCATGATCGTCATCAAGTTCGGCGGCACCTCCGTCGGCGACGCCGATCGCGTCGCGAACGCCATCGACATCGTCGCCGAGCGGCAGCATCTCCGTCCGGTCATCGTCGTCTCGGCGCTCTCCGGAGTGACGAACGATCTCGTCGCCGCGAGCGAGGCCGCGTGCGCGCAGAAGCCGGGCGAGGTCGCGGAGATCATCCGCCGCGTCCGCGCGCGTCACGAGGACGTCGCCCTGCGCCTGGTCCAGCAGAAGGAGGACTTCTTCGAGACGTTCATCAAGCAGCTCGACAAACAGGTCGATGAGATCGACACGATTCTTCGCGGCATCGCGCTTCTCGGCGAGATCACGCCCCGCGCGAAAGACAAGGTCATGTCCATCGGCGAGAAGCTCTCCTCGGTCCTGTTCGCGTACACGATGATGATGCGCTCCCTGCCGGGCGACCATGTGCATTCCGAGGAAGTCATCCGGACCGATGAGCGCTTCGGCGAGGCGACGCCGAACATGGAGCGGACGACAGAGCACGCGAAACGCGTGCTCGTGCCGCTACTCGAGCGCAACCGCATCCCGGTGATGGGCGGCTTCATCGGCCGTACCGAAGCAGGCGCGACCACGACCCTGGGAAGGAATGGCTCGGACTACAGCGCGGCCGTCGTCGGCGCCGCCATCGGCGCGGAGGAAGTCCAGATCTGGACCGACGTCGACGGCCTTCTGACCTGCGACCCGCGCCTCGTGCCGGGCGCACGCGTCATCGACCTTCTTTCGTTCGAGGAAGCCGCGGAGCTCGCGCAGTTCGGCGCGAAACTGCATCCGCGGACGCTGGAGCCGGCGGTCGAAGCGAACGTCCCCGTCCGCGTGCTCAACACGCACAATCCTTCGTCCCCTGGGACGCTGATCACGCGTACCGGCGCCGCTGCCTCGATGGGCCCACGGTCCATTGCCCGGAAGAGAGGCGTGACGATGGTGCACGTCACGTCCAACAGGATGCTCGGCACCCACGGCTTCCTCGCGGACTTCTTCCGGGTCTTCGCGGACCTCGGGATCTCCGTCGATCTCATCGCGACGTCCGAAGTCTCGGTGACGGTGACGGTCGACGAAAAACACGACATCGACGAGCTGGCCAGGCGCCTGCAGAGGCTGGCCGACGTACAGCTCTACGATGCGCTGTGCATCATCGCGGTCGTCGGAAAGAACGTGATGTCCGACGCGCGCGTCGGCGCGAGCGTCCTGGAGGCCCTCGGCGGAATGCCGGTGAAGATGATGTCTCTCGGTCGCTCGGGCCTCAACCTCAGCATCGTCGTGGACGACGCGAACGCCGACGCGGCGGTCAAGGCGGTGCATCAGGCTCTGTTCGAGGCGGCGGTGAAGGTATGAGGAGGGTTGGCGGTTGGCGGTTCGCGGTTCGCGGTGAGCCACCGCACGCCCACGGCTTCATCGTCGTCGGTGGGTGGCGGTCCACCGCCAACCGCCAGCCGCCAACCGCCAACCAGAAGGGCACCCCATGAGGATCGCTCTCCACGGCTACGGCAAGATGGGCAAGGCCGTCGAGCGTGTCGCGACCGAGGCGGGACACGAAGTGGTCTGCATCCTGGACGTCGACCGCAACGATCCCCTCGCGGGCGCCGAGGTGCTGATCGACTTTTCCCACGCCAGCGCGCTCGAGCACACCCTCGGGGTCGCCTGCGACAACAACCTCGACCTCGTCATCGGCACGACCGGTTGGAACGAGCGCCTCGACGACGTCCGCTCGCGTGTCGAGAGCGCGGGGATCGGCTGCGTGTACGCGTCGAACTTCTCCCCCGGCGCGAACGTGATGTTCGAGCTGGCGAGGCGCGCCGGAGAGCTCTTCGCGAAGTTCCCACAGTACGCCGCCGGCATGGAGGAGCGCCACCACTCGCAGAAGAAGGACGCGCCGAGCGGCACGGCATTGAAGATCGCGTCGGAAGTCATAGAAGGAAGCGGCGGAAAGCTCGACCCGCCGATTGCGGCTTCGCGCGTCGGTGCGGAGTTCGGCTTGCATACTCTCTTCTTCGACTCTACGGACGACCTCGTGGAGATCTCTCACCGCGCGCGCGGACGCGAGGGATTCGCGCGAGGAGCGGTCTTCGCCGCGGAACGGATTCGGGGAAGGAAGGGATTGGTGCGGTTCGATGAGCTCGTGTTCTAGTGTCGTGTCCAGGTTGAAACCGTGTCGCAACTGGAGAAGACAATGTTTCGTGGCGTAGGCACAGCACTGATCACCCCCTTCACCGACACCGGCTCGCTCGATGAAGCCGGGCTCGAGAAGTTCGTCGACTGGCAGGTCGCCGAGGGCGTGAACTTCCTCGTGCCGTGCGGCACGACAGGCGAGAATCCGACGCTCAGCGCCGAGGAGCATCGACGCGTGGTCGAGCTCACCGTCAGGAGCGCGAACGGGCGTGTGCCGGTGCTCGCGGGGGCGGGCTCGAATGCCACGCCGCGCGCGGTCGAGCTCGCGCTGCAGGCGATCGACCTCGGCGCCGACGGCATCCTCACCATCACGCCGTACTACAACAAGCCCACGCCCGACGGGCTCCGCCGCCACTTCGGCGCGCAAGCCGAGGCAGTCGAGAAGAAGAAAACCGGCTTCCCGATGATCATGTACAACGTCCCCGGTCGCACGGGCCTGAACATGACCGCGGAGACGACCCTGCGCATGGCTCGCGAGATCCCCAACGTCGTCGGGGTGAAGGAAGCGTCGGGGAACCTCGAACAGATCCTCACGATCCTGCGCGATCGGCCGGAAGGCCTCCTCGTGCTCAGCGGCGACGATGCTTGGACGCTCCCTCTCATGGCCGTCGGCGCGGAAGGGGTCATCTCGGTCGCAAGCAACGAGGTCCCGCGGCTGATGCGGCAGATGGTCGACACGCGCGACGCCGCCATCCACGAACGCCTCCTCCCTCTCCTCGTCGGCAATTTCATCGAGGCAAACCCCGCCCCCGCGAAGGCGGCGTTGATGATGATGGGAGTGCTCGCCTCGGATTTCGTGCGGCCGCCGCTGGCGCCTCTCACCGAGGACAGCCGGGCGCGGATGCGGAGCATCCTGATGGAGTGCGGATTGCTATGACCGTTGCCGAGTCGTCGAGTCGCGCCAAGTCTCAAAGTCTTAGTCTCAAAGTCTCAAAGTCTCAAAGTCTCAAAGAGGAGGCGCCCTTGGGTCTCCGAGACGTCGAGTCTCCGAGTCTTCGAGTCTCCGAGTCAACCAGCAGTCTCTCGACGATTCGACGACTCGACGACTCGGCGCGCAGAGGTCTCTTCTTTGAGACTCTGAGACTCTGAGTCTAAGACTCTGAGACTCTGAGACTTTCTTTGAGACTTTGAGACTCTGAGACTTTGAGACTTTGAGACTTCCTCCCGGCGGCTCGAATAGACTCCACCGCGATGATCACCATCGAAGACCGCGTCAAGGCCCTCTCCCACGTCGACCGCACCGAGGCCGTGAAGACCATCGGCCTCTTCCTCGCCGAGCTCGAGAAAGGGGCGGTTCGTGCCGCCGTGCGCGACGCGGACGGCGTATGGGTGGCGGAATCGTGGGTGAAGGAAGGGATTCTGGCGGCGTTCCGCTTCGGCGTGCTGGCGGAGTTCGCGTCGGGATCGCTCTCCTTCGTCGACAAGGACACCATCCCGCCACGACGGTTCAAGGTCCAGGACGGAGTGCGCATCGTGCCCGGGGGCTCGTCCATCCGCCGCGGCGTGTACATCGCGAAGGGCGTGGTCATGATGCCGCCCGCGTTCGTGAACGTCGGTGCGTACGTCGACGAGGGAACGATGATCGACTCGCACGCACTGGTCGGGTCGTGCGCGCAGATCGGCAAGCGGGTGCACCTCTCCGCGGCCGCGCAGATCGGCGGCGTGCTCGAGCCTGTGGGGACCGTCCCGGTGGTGATCGAGGACGACGTCGTCATCGGCGGCAACAGCGGCATCTACGAGGGAACGATCGTGCGGGGACGCGCCGTCATCGGCGCGGGCGTCGTCCTCACCGGCTCCACGCCGGTCTACGACGTGGTTCGCGGACAGATCTATCGCCGCAGCGCGGAGCGCCCGCTGGAGATCCCGTACGGGGCGGTGGTCGTCCCCGGCGCGCGGCCGATGAAAGGCGCCTTCGCCGAGGAGCATGGGCTCCAGATCGCCGCCCCTCTCATCGTGAAGTACCGGGACGAGAAGACGGATTCTTCGACGGCCCTGGAAGAAGCCTTGCGGTAGCCGACACACCAGGCTGCGGTTGTTGCTCCGCCTTACGGCGCGTCATGGGTGCATTCGAGGTTCGCCGCTTCGGGCGGCGCAACGCGCCTGACGTTCTACGCTAGTGTCGTGTCCAGATCGAAACCGTGGGTTCTTTGCGGCGGCGGCGGGCCGTCTGCTGCGCCGCCGCGTCCTTCTTCGTTGCGTGCCGGAAGGTCCTTCGCTGTCTACGCGGCCAATGACACGCTTCTACGTGTACGTAAAATCAACAACTTACCGACAGACTTTAGCGAGACGCACTCAATACCCAAATCCCTCGAGTCATCACTGCTTCAACGGCGCGTTGCGCCGTTACTTCGCTCAGGATGACACCTCTTTCTGGCGCGCAGGCTCCTCGTGTCTGTTGCCAAAACGCCCGCGTAGCGGGCAAGAGGAAATAGCCCCCGGCTTTCAGCCGGGGGTCATGGGCATTTCCACGCCGGAGTATTTCAATGGACTCTGCGCGGCGCGCAACCACAACGACGCAATCGCCCGCGGATATCTCACGATCGACACGGTCAATCAGTTCAATGTCGATACCCCCGCGACGCCCGGCTACTTCGCGGGCCTCGTCACCTACCAGAACGTCCTGCTGGGCGAGGTGACGTTCATCGACCGGCCGCGCGGTCGGATCTACACCGAGCCGGCCGTACACATCGAGGCGGCGCAGAGCGCGGACTACCCCGCGTTCCCGCCGGGGACGTTCACGTTCTACGGCCGCTTTGTCGGCCAGAGCGGAGCCGATCAGCGCGAGGCGCTGCCCACCGCGTGGGCGGGTGTGTGGGCGGGGAACCGGACGGAGATCGAATACTGGCGCGACCCCGGCGTCGCGGTCTCCCCCTCCGTCTGCGGCGGCGCGCCGCCGTTCACGCTCGATGAGCGACAGATCCGGGCCTACAACGAAAGCGGAGGCACGGTCGCCACCACGGCGGGGAATCCGTTCCCGCGCGCGGCCGGCGTCACGCTCGGCGGCGGCCAACTTGGCCTCACGTCCGGCTTCGGCTGGCTCTTCATGAATCTGAATCTCCCGGCGCCCGACGGTCCTCAGAACGACATCCGGCAGTCGTGGATCACGATGCGGAACATCCCCCGCGACCAGCCGACCGGCAGCGCGATGGGTTACGCCGCGCACGGCATTCAGCTCGGCAATTCGATGAACCCCGACAATCCGGTCAAGCCGTAAGAGATGCGCACGATGAAAGCAAGAACACTCACACTCCTTCTTCTGCTCGCGATGCTGGTCGCGATCCAGCCGGCACACGCGGTGACGAACGCCGTCGATGCCGTTCCCTCGGCCACGCTCCTGTTGCCATACTTCGAGGTCTACTACGCGAACGAGGTGGCGACGCGTCACGTGTTCACCATCGGAAACAACGCGAACGTCGAGACGCTCGCTCACGTCACGCTGTGGACCGATCGCGGCGTGCCCACCTATTCATTCGACGTGCGCCTCGCGGCGAACGGCATCCAGGAGATCGATCTCAATTCGCTGTTCGTCAACGGCACCCTGCCCCAGACGACCGCGGGCTCGTTCGTGAGCTGCGCCGCGACCCTGCCTCCCGCGAGCATCCCGCCGGCGACGCTCGGCGCACTGCAGAGGGCTCACCGCGGCCAGTCCTCGACGCTTCTCGGCGGCGAATGCGGCGGCGTCAACTACGGTCAGGCGGTCGCGCGCGGCTATGTAACCGTGGACGTCACGCGGCAGTGCACGACGCTGTTCCCCGGAGGTCTGAATTACTTCCTCAACGGCGGCCTCGGCATCGCCACGAACGACAACGTCATCTGGGGTGAGTCTCACGTCACCGATGGTCCACGCTCGGCTTCCTACGGCACGCCGGTCGTACACATCGAGGCCAGTGCGACCGACGACATGACCGACGGCGTTCCGGGTCACTGTCCCCCGCACACGACCTGCCCGCCGAGCACTCCAAACACGGTTCCCGACTACACCTTCTATCGCCTGCGCCTGGGGGGCAGCACCGCCGACAACCGCGAGGCTCTCCCGCAGCAGTGGCGCGGCCGGTTCGACATCACCGATTCTCAGGCCCGGCCGCTCAACCGGACCTATGCGCAGGTGTGGCGCGATCCGGGCTTCGTCGAGTCGTTCCCGTGCGGCGCGCCGCCGGCGAACCTGACCACGCACGAGCTGGTCGCATTCGACGACCGCGAGCAGGTCGGCACACCGGGAGCCGTGCTCGAGTTCCCGTACGCCACGCAGAAGACCCAGATCGCCCCCTCCGCATTCCTGCCTGCCGGCTTCCTGCGCGGCTTCATGCACTACAGCCTGACCGGCGGTACCGAGCCCGGCGTCGGAAGCCGCCGGCAGAGCCACGTCACCCACGTCTACGAGGGCGCCGGAGTCGCGGGCGCATCCACGGCCTGGCCGTTGACCCCGATCACCGACGAGACCCCGATCACTCTCGTTTTCGGCGGATCTGCGCTCTCCCAATGTGCCGACGGCGTCGACAACGACGGCGACGGCTTGATCGACTTCCCCGATGATCCCGGGTGCCGAACCGCCGACTCACTCTACGAGAACCCGCAGTGCAGCGACGGCATCGACAACGACGGCGACGGTTTGATCGACTTCCCGAACGATCCACAATGTCACGCGGCCTGGGACTACTACGAGGCCGCCGACTTCGAGTGCGACGACGGGATCGACAATGACGGGGACGGCAAGATCGACTGGCTCTCCGATGGCGGATGTACGTATTGGTCGGACGGCTCCGAGAACAGCGATACCTGCAGTGACGGCGTCGACAACGACGGTGACGGCCTGATCGACTTCCCCAACGACCCCGGCTGCGGATCGCCCTTCAGCACCACCGAGAGCCCGCGGTGCAGCGACGGCATCGACAACGATGGCGATGGGTTCACCGACTTTCCCAACGATCCGGGCTGCTCCTCGGCGTCGTCGAACGTCGAGAAGCCGGCGTGCAGCGACGGCATCGACAACGATGGCGACGGTCTGATCGACTTCCCGAACGATCCCGGCTGCTCCAGCCGGTCGTCGTTCACTGAGAACCCGCAATGCAACGATGGCGTCGACAACGACGGCGACGGTCTGATCGACTTCCCCGCCGATCCCGGTTGCACGTCCGCCACGGATCCCCTGGAGTTGCAGTACCAGTGCAACGACGGCATCGACAACGACGGCGACGGTCTGATCGACTATCCCAACGAGACCGGCTGCTCCTCCCCCACCGACGATAGTGAGCTCAGCGACTGCAGCGACGGAGAGGACAACGATTGCGACGGACTCGCCGACGCGGCTGATCCGGGCTGCGCCGACCCGCTCGATCCGCACGAGGGCGCGCCCACGGCACGCGCCTGCAGCGACGGAATCGACAACGACGGCGACGGTCTGGTCGACTATCCGAATGATCCCGGCTGCAGCAGCGCCTACGATGACATCGAGTTCAACGAAGGCGCGACGGCTCAGGCCGTGGTCGGAATCCCTGCTCTATCGCCATTCGCGATGGTTCTCATGGCCGCGCTGCTTGCGATGGTCGCGGCAATCGCCCTCCGCGGCGGCATCATGAGCTGATGCAATTCGTAATCTTCCTCAAGAAGGGGTGGCTGCGATGCCACCCCTTCTTTCTTCTGCTTCTTCTCTCCGCGTGCTCCGTCGCTTCGCCGCCGCCGGTCGCGCCCGCGCCGCCCTGCGGAAACGCACCGATACCGTCCGAGGAGCGGCTCGTGTTCACGCAGGTCGACAGCGGCCTGCCGCGCTCGGGACAGTGGCGCGACGGCTTCGATCTCGCCGACATGAACGGCGATGGAGACCTCGACCTCGTCCATGGCCCCAGGCGCAAGGGCGCCGCCACGCCGGTCATCTTCCTCGGCAATGGTGAGGGAACGTTCATCCCCTGGCGAACCGCTCATTTCCCTCCGCTTCCGTACGACTACGGCGACGCGAAGGCCGCCGACTTCGACGGGAACGGCCTGATGGACGTCGCTCTGTCGTCGCACCTGCGCGGCCTTACCGTCCTCGTTCAGGAGAGCGAAGGACATTTCTCGCCTTGGGCCGGCGGGCTGGAGCTTCGGCTCCCGGCTGGCGGCGTCGAGCCTCCATTTGCCTCGCGGGCGATCGCCGTCACCGACTGGAACGGCGACCGGCGGCCCGATCTCCTCGCGCTCAACGAAGGTCCGAGTCAACTCGGACCGCGACCGCCGGCGGAGTCGATGGCTCTCTTCCTCAACCGCGGCGGAGAGTGGCAGCGTGTCGATGCGGGCGCACCACGAGGGATCTTCGGCACGTCGATCGCCACCGGTGACGTCGACGGCGACGGCAACCGCGACGCGGTCCTGGGCACGAACGTCGCCGGCGCGCGCGCTCTCGTGCAACTCGGCAGCCGGGAATCATGGACTTCGCGTGAGCTCCATTCCCTCGCGGAGCGGGCGTCCGTCACTGCCGTCGCACTGCACGACTTCGACGGAGATCGTCGTGACGCGATCATCGCCGCCAGCGCGTGGCCGAAGGCGAACACGACCTGCGTCGGCCTCGACATCATTCAGCTGGTCAACGACGGCGACGAAGCGATCGCGCTCTCCAGGGATGCGTCGAACGACCCCTTCGTCGCGATCGTGCCCGCAGACTTCGACGGCGATGGCCGCACCGACCTGCTGGCGCTGCGCATGCGCGGCTCGTTGGCGGTCTTCCGAAGAACGGGGGCCGGGTTCGTGCGCGACGCCGATGTCCCCCCGCCGGCGACGATGGCCGGGTGCGACGGCTCCGATGCACACGCCGCCGACCTCGATCGCGACGGGACGCCCGAAGTCATCGTCAGCTTCGCGGGAGATCTCCTTTCCGGTGCCGGCGCGCCGTGCGCCCGCGGCGGCGGCTTCGTGGTGTGGCGAGTAAACTCGCGTCCATGAAGCCTGCCGAGCGCCTCGCGGACGTCGAGATCTCCCTCATCCGCCAGATCAACGCGCTGGCCACGCCGTACTCGCTCAACCTCGGAATCGGCGAGCCGAACGTGGCGCCCGACGCGCGGCTGCGCGAGATGGCGCGGCGCGCCGCCGCGACGCCCTGGCCGTACTCGCCGAACGCGGGACATCTCTCCCTGCGCAGAAAGCTCTGCGAGTCGACGAGCTACGATCCGAAGTCCGAGGTGTGCGTCACGGCCGGAACGCAGGAGGGATTGTTTGCGGTCTTCACGGCATACGTCGATCCCGGCGACGAAGTGCTCGTGCCCGATCCCGGCTTTCTGTCGTACGCGGTGCTCGCGAAGATGTGCGGCGCGACCGCCGTGCCCTACAGGCTCGAGCCGCCCGACTGGATCATCGACGTCGACTCCCTTGCGAAGAGCATCACGCCGCGAACAAGGCTGATCGTCGTCAATACGCCTTCGAATCCTCTTGGCGCGGTCGCCGACCGCACGACGCTCGAAGGCATCGCCGCCCTCGGTCCGCTCGTCGTGAGCGACGAGGTGTATGGCGAGATCTGGTACGACGCGCCTCCCGCGTCGATGGCCGGTCTCGGTGACAACGTCATCATCCTCGACGGACTCTCGAAGAGTCACGCCATGACCGGCCTCCGCCTCGGCTGGATCCTCGCCAGGGACGCGGTCCTGAAGCCGATCGTCACCGCGCACCAGTACATCGCCACCTGCGCGTCGGTGTTCTCGCAGGCGCTCGCGGAGATGATCCTCGACGACCGCGAGTGGAACGCGTCGTGGCTCGAGTCCGTGCGCGCGCAGTTTCGCGCGCAACGCGATGCCGCGATCTATGCGATTCATCACGAGCTCGAGATCGAAGTCCCTCCGCCCGCGGGCGCGTTCTACGCTTTCGCTCCCGTGCCGTCCTGCGACACGATCACGTTCGCGAAGACGCTCGCCACCGACGCCGCGGTCCTCGTGATCCCCGGACTGGCCTTCGGAGTGCAGGGACAGGGCTTCATCCGCATCTCCTACGCGGCGCCGGTGGAGCAGATCACGTCCGGCATCGAGCGCATCGGACGGTAT
>CAZLGP010000130.1:0-18791 GCA_964558905.1 uncultured Thermoanaerobaculia bacterium
ACCTCTTCCGCCCTTCCGGGGCGGACTTCCTGCACGCCGTCTTCTTCCGGTGGCGGCGCTCCGCGCTCGCCACCGGCTACCCTCTGCCGCGCCTCCGGCGCTGATCAGGCCACTCTCTCCGCGTCGAGTGGGGAGAGTCGCGGAACGCCAACAAGACGACGCCCTCGCCTAAACTGAAGTTCCCCTCGGCCTAAAGTTAACGCCATTGCGGCTGAAGCCGGGGCTACTCCCTGTTGCCCGCTACGGGGGCCTTGGGCAACAGGCTCTTCAGCCGGGGGCAAGTTCCTTTTGCCGCTACGAGGGTCCGAATCACGCGCTGCGTGCGAATGTCCAAACTCCAGGCGCGGGCGGGACGCCCGCGCGTCAGCCGGCGGGACGCCGGCGGTCCGCTCGGATTATCCCGCGGCCTTCTTCACCTTCTTCGCCGCGACTTCGCGCTGCGAGTGGTTCAGGGTCATCTTGCGGATGCGGATCGACTCCGGCGTTACTTCCACGAGCTCGTCGTCCTCGATCCACTCGAGGGTCTGCTCGAGGGTGAGGAGGCGCGGGGGCGTGAGGCGCACGGCGATGTCGGAGCCGGACGCGCGCATGTTGGTGAGGTGCTTCATCCGGCAGACCTGCACGACCATGTCGGCGTCGCGCGAGTTCTCGCCGACGATCTGCCCGCCGTACACCTTCGCTCCCGGTCCGAGGAACAGCGAAGAGCGCTCCTGCAGCGGCTCGATCGCGTAGGCGGTCGTTTCGCCCGCTTCCTTCGCCACCAGCGCTCCGCGGTTGCGGCCCGCGAGCTCGCCGCGATAGGGACCGTACTCGAGGAACGTGTGGTACAGCAGGCCCGTGCCGCGCGTCTCGGTGAGGAACTCGGTGCGGATGCCGAACAGCCCGCGCGTGGGGATCTTGAATTCGATGCGCACGCGGCCGGTGCCGGGATTGACCATGTCGGTCATCTCGGCGCGGCGCTGCTGCAGCTTCTCCATGACCGTTCCGACGTGCGTTTCCTCAATGTCGACGACGAGCGCCTCGTACGGCTCCATGGTCTGGCCGTTGATGTTCTTGAGGATGACCTGCGGCCGCGACAGGGCGAACTCGTAGCCTTCGCGACGCATGTTCTCCGCGAGGATCGACAGGTGCAGCTCGCCGCGCCCCGCGACCTCGAAGCGGTCGGCCTGGCCGGTGTCGCGCACGCGCAGCGCAACGTCCTTGCGCAGCTCGCGCTCGAGGCGGTCTTTGATGTTGCGCGAGGTGACGTACTTTCCTTCGGTCCCCGCGAAGGGCGAGTCGTTGACCATCCAGAACATCGAGACGGTCGGCTCGTCGATGGCGATCGGTGTGAGCGCTTCCGGCTCGTCGGCGGACGCGAAGGTCTCGCCGATCTCGACGTCGGCGAAGCCGGCCACGGCGACGATCTCGCCTGCGGAGGCCTCGTCGACCTCGACGCGCTTGAGTCCTTCGAAGACGGTCAGCTTGGTGACGCGTCCCTTTTTCTGGGTGCCGTCGCGGAGGATCAGGACGACGTCCGCGGCCTGACGGATGACGCCGCGCTGCACGCGTCCGACGCCGAGGCGGCCGACGTATTCGTTGTAATCGACGGAGCTGACCAGGAGCTGCATCGCGCCGTCCGCGTTGCCGGGAGGGGGCGGGATGCGCTTGAGCACGGCGTCGAACAGCGGCCGGCAGTCCTCGGTGGTGTCGGTGAGCTCGGCGCGCACGATACCCTGGCGGCCAATGGCATAGAGGATCGGGAAGTCGAGCTGCTCATCGGACGCTCCGAGCTCGATCATGAGATCGAAGACCTCGTTGACCACCTCGGTGGGGCGCGCGTCGGCGCGGTCGATCTTGTTGATGACGACGATCGGCAGCAGGCCCAGGCCGAGGGCCTTGCGGAGGACGAAGCGCGTCTGCGGCATCGGTCCTTCCGCGGCGTCGACGAGCAGGATCACGCCGTCGACCATCGACAACACGCGCTCGACCTCGCCACCGAAGTCGGCGTGGCCCGGGGTATCGACGATGTTGATCTTGACCTCTGCGGGATGGACGAACTCGGCCGGCAGGTCGTGACCGCTGGCGGTGTGCGTCGCCTCGTGATGCACCGGGTGTCCCTCGGCGTCGGGCTGGTCGACGAAGTAGCGGACGGAGGTGTTCTTCGCCAGGATCGTGATCCCGCGTTCCTTCTCGAGGTCGTTCGAGTCCATGACCCGATCGTCGAGGTGCTGGTAGGCGCGGATGGCTCCCGACTGCTTGAGGAGGGCGTCGACGAGCGTGGTCTTCCCATGGTCGACGTGGGCGATGATGGCGACGTTGCGGATGTCGTATCGAAACTGCTGCATGCGCGCGCCTTAACCGTGTGCTTGCAGGTTGTGTTCCCTGGGGGGGCGGGATGGAGATTCCCTGTGATCGGCCGGATGGGACGGGTGGGACGGATAGGACGGATAGGACGAATGGGACGGATGGGACGGATGGGACAAATGGGACGAATGGGACGAATGGGACGAATGGGACGGATGGGACAAATGGCCAATGGGACCGAATGGGACGAATAGGTGGGTCCACCTATCCGTCCTATCGGTCCTATCCGTCCCAATTCAATTCTAGTAGTACACGTGGTGCTCGTAGATGAACGTCTTGCGCGAGCCTTTGTCCACCATCGGATAGAACTTGGCGTTCTTCAGCGCCTCGGCATTGCGGTCAGCGAGGTCCTGGGAGCCGGTCGTATTCATGATCGTTCGGACCTCGATGATCGCGCCGTCCGTGTTCACTTTCGCGTGGAGCTCGATCTCGCCGTGGACGCGTGGCGCGTCGATCGTCTCGGGTGCGACGTAGAAGCGCGGCACCGCGAGGTCGACGTTCGCGATCTGGTCGCCCGTCAGGAGCTCTGCGGCTTTCACCCACCCGGTCCCGTCGAAGGTGCGGATCATCTTCCAGTCGCCCTTCACGTCGAGAACGGAGATGGCCTCGCTCAGACCGTACGAGCCGGTGACCGCGGCGTCGAGCGCGGGACGCTCGTAGACGGTGATCGATGGAACTCCGACGTACTCGACGGCGATGGCCATCTTCTCGGCCGGCGGCACGGGCTGCGTGTCGCTGGCGACGGGTGCGGGACGCTTCACGCAGGCGGTGAGGATCAGAAGCGCGAAGACGATGTGCTTCATCATGACTTAGCCTCCGGACACACGATGCCTCCACGACACACCAGCCATCCGTCGCACCCGTCACACGCATGTGTGACGCCTGAGGAGTCACTCATCACTCAATAAGTCACCCGGTGGTAGTACTTGAACTGCTTCCGCTCGCCTTTGATCACGATCGGGTAGAACTTCGCCTGGCGCAGGGCGTCCATGTTCTGGTTGCCGAGGGCCTGGGAGCCGGTGGTGTTCTGGATCATGCGCACCGAGGTCACTTCACCGTCGGTGTTCACGTCGGCTTCGATGTAGATCTCGCCGCGCGCGGATGGGGCGGAGACCGGCATGGGCATCAATTGGAACTTCGGCTGGGGATTCTCCTCCGCCGCCGCTTTGGCTTCGGCGGTGGTGAGGTCGGACTGTTTGGCCCAGCCCGAGCGGTCGCCGGTGCGCACCTCCACCCATTCGCCCTTCTCCGCGAGCACGGAGACCGCCTCGCCGTTGCCGTACGTGGCGATGATCGGGGCGTTCTCGTCCGCACGCTCGCGCACCGGCAACTCGGGAGAGCCGACGTACGAGATCTTGATCGGCGTGCGCGTGTCGATCGGGGTTGTATCGGTGACCGGAGCCTCGGACGAGCATGCTGCGACGAGGAGAGCGAGGATGGCGATGCGCTTCATATGTTGACGATAGTCTCAGAGTCTCAAAGTCGCAAAGTCTCAAAGTCTCGTACAAGAAGGACCGGATGTGATCGTGCCCCTCACCCGAACACGTCCCTCCTGGTGAACAGCCCATACGCCACCACCAGCGCCCCCACCGCCCACGCGCCCAGCAGCGCGATGCAGAACAGCATCGACATCCCGTCGTACGGCGGGGCCTGGCCGGTGTAGTAGTCGGCGAGAGGGAGGGCGCTGACGAAGAGGTACTTGCCCGCCGTCCAGTCGGGGCTGATGCGGGTGAGGATCGTGCCGCCGATCAGCGACGCGAGCATGGTGCCGATCGATGCCGCGGAGGATTTGAAGATCACCGACAACATGAGCGCGATCGAGGCCACGGCGAGCAGGGCGTACCACTCCAGGCCGTACGCGATCAGCGCGTCGTGCCACAGCGGCAGCTGGCGGACGGACTCGACGCTGAACGAGTCGCCGGAGAACTGAAAGCCATTGAAGGACGGCGCGTCCCATCCGCCCGCGGGGAGCACGGGCGCGGTCACGACATAGGAAAGTACCCCTCCCAGAAGGAGCGTCAGCGACGCGAAGAGCCAGAGCGTGACCAGTTTCGCCGTAAGGATCTTCCATCTTCGCACCGGTCTGGTGAGCAATAGCTTGTCTGTACCCTCGGCGTTCTCGGCGGAGACGATGTCGCTGCCGAGGACGGCGATGAGGAGGGGCAGCAGGAGGAAGCCGGCCGCGTTGGCGAAGGTGCGCACGACCAGCGGCGCAGTCGGCTGCTCGGGATTGATGCCCCGGTCGAGATAGAACTGCAGGCGCCGCATCTCGGCGCGCATCGACCGGGCCCACGACTCGTTCATACGGCCGCGGCGCAGGCGGGTCTCGTAGCGCGCGATGCGCTCCTGCAGCTCCGCGCGCCAGTTCGCGTTGCGGAGCTCGCGCAGCTGCCGGTACTGCGAATACGACACGAGGGTCAGGATCACGAACATGATCCCGACCACGATCGCGAAGCGGCGCCGGCGGAGGAGCTTCAGAGTCTCGTTGCGGATGAGCGAGAGGAACAACATGTGCGGCGACACATTACACGACGTTGCCCGCCGCGGTCAGTCCACGGTCTCGCCGCCGGTGGCCTCGAGGAACATCTCCTCGAGCGTCTGCAGGCGCGGCCTCGCGTGAAACACAGCCACGCCGTTCCGCGTGAGCGCGGCGACGATCGGCGGGGCGTCGGTTTCCTCGATGGGGACGAGGAGGGTGTGATCGGCGGTGCTCACCTCGAGGCCGAGCTCGCGGATGATCGTCTCCGCGTGGAGCGTGTCGTCGACGCGGAACTCCATCGCCCGCTGGCTCGAGATCAACTCGCGCACCGTCCCGCTCCTGAGGATGCGGCCCCTGTGGATGATGGCCACGCGGTCCGCGGTGAGCTCGATCTCCGCGAGAAGGTGGCTGGAGACGAAGACCGCCAGCCCGCGCTCGGCGGCGAGCGTACGGAGGAGCTCGCGGATCTCGCGGATCCCCGCGGGGTCGAGACCGTTCGCGGGCTCGTCGAGGATGAGCACGCGGGGATCGCCGAGCATGGCCTGGGCGATGCCGAGGCGCTGGCGCATGCCCAGCGAGTACGTCCCGACCCGCTGGTCGAGGCGATGGTCGAGGTTGACCAGAGCCGCCACGCGCTCGATCTCCGAGGAGGGGGTGCTCAGCATGCGCGCGAAGTGCTCGAGGTTCTCGCGGCCGGTCATGAAGCGATAGAGATCGGGATTCTCGACGATGCAGCCGATGCAGCGCATGGCCTTCTCGAAGTGCTTCCGCAGATCGAAGCCGCAGACGGTCACGTTGCCGTGCGTCGGCTTGATGAGGCCGACGAGCATCCGGATCGTGGTCGTCTTGCCCGCGCCGTTCGGCCCGAGGAACCCGAAGACCTCGCCGGGGCGGAGATCGAAGGAGACGTCGTCGACGATCGTGCGGTCGCCGATGATTTTTGTGAGGTGCGAGGCAGAGAGTGCTGTCATGATTCGGTTGGCGGTTGTCGGTTGGCGGTTGTCGGGAGAACGAATCGGGTCCCCCGCCAACCGCCAACCGCCAACCGACAACCGGATTGTGACATGCGTCGGCTCTTCTTCTGGTACTTCCCTTTTTCCGCGGCGTTGATCGCGATTGCGCTGTTCGCCTATGGCTTCGTCGCTTACCTGCGCGGCGACCGGGGCGAGCCGGTGGACTTCGTGCCGCGTGCCGTGGCGGATGCGCCCGCGGCTCCGCGGGAGCTGGTCGCGCCGGTGATCATGGGCGACTCGCTCGCGCGCGGGGCGGGCGATGAGCGCGGCCTCGGCATCGCCGGCCGTCTCGACGCCGAGCTCCGCCGCCGCAACGTCCGCGCGCGCCGCACCTACAACCTCGGCGTGAACGGAGCGCGCACCGCGGATCTGCTGCGCCAGCTCGAGTCCCCGAACGTCCAGCAGCTCCTCGGCGACGCCAATGTGATCGTCGTCTCCATCGGCGGCAACGATCTGTGGGGCGGCACCGACTGGCGCACCGCCGCGCCGCCGGATCCCGACGACGTGATGGGCGGCGTGCTCACGCGCGTCGAGACCGCGCTCGAACGGATCCGCGCCGCGAATCCGAACGCGCGGATCTTCTTCATCGGCCTCTACAACCCCTTCGTGTCCACCCCTGAAGGTGCGAGGCTGACGTCGCTCGTCAACCGCTGGAACGCGCGCCTCCTCGAGCACTTCGGCGACGACCCGAACTTCACCCTCGTCGCCACCGCCGACCTCTTCTCCCACCGCGACCGCCTCGCCCTGGACCGCTTTCACCCCGGCGGCGAAGGCTACGAGCTGATCGCGCGAAGGATCGCCGAGAGCGTGTAGCGCGGAGCGCCGCCGCTTTCCGACCCGGACCGCCGGCGTCCCGCCGGCTGACGCGCGGGCGTCTCGCCCGCGCGACGTGCACGCGAGACGCGTGCACGTCAGCCGCCGAGACGGCGGCGGTCCACTGGTGTCGAGACGGTCCGTAGCGCCGCCGCCTCCATTGCGCGAGCCGTCAGCTCGCGCGGGCGGCGAGCGCGTACGTTCCCGCGAATCATGGGGACATCCAGTTCGTCGCGTCCAGCCGGCGGGACGCCGGCGGTCCGGTCGGGAGGCGGCGGCATTGCCGCGGCGGCGAGCGTTGCCGCCGCGCTCCATCATCAGTGCCGGACGCCGCGCCTCCGTGGCTGTGTGGGGAACACGAGCTCGGCGCGCCAGGCTCCGCGGCCGTGGGTGAAGGCGTAGACGGCGGGGCCGCTGGCGCCCTGGCCGATGAAGACGGCTTCGGTGATGGCGTTGGCGAAGCCGGTGTTCTCGACGGCCCAGGTCTGGCCGCGGTCGAGGGAGACGAAGACGCCGAGGTCGGTGCCGAGGTAGAGGCGGTTGCGGTTGGTCGGATCGATGGCGATGGCGTGGACGGGGAGGTCGGGGAGGTTGCCGTCGTGCGCGGTCCAGGTGGCGCCGCTGTCGCTCGACACCCAGACGTGCGCACCGCCGAAGCCGGCGTAGGTGGCGTAGATGGTCGCGGGCTCGAACGGATCGAAGACGAGCGAGGAGACGAACCCTTCGCGCGGCTGGACGCGAAGCCACGGCGTCGCCGACGTTCCCGTCGTCGCGGAGCTGCTGCGGGCGATGTGTCCTTCGGACGTGGCGGCGACGACGACGTCGCTGTTCGTCGGGTGTACGGCCACTGCGGAGATGAGCGCGGGGAAGGGCGTGCTGGCACGGCGCCAGTTGTCGCCGCGGTCGTTGGTGATCCAGAGCGAGCGGCCGCCGAGCCAGAGCCGGCGGGTCTCGTAGTTCGGATCCATCGTGAACGGCGCGACGAAGAGGAACTGCTCCTCGCGCAGGTCGGAGAACGTGCGCCGCCATCCGAGGCCGCCGTTCGTGGAGCGGGCCATGTAGCCCCACTGCGATTCTCCGTACATGTACCGCGGCTGCTCCTGATCGATGGCCACGTAGCCGCCGTCGCCGCCGAGGACGTTGCGCCACTGATCCGGGCCGTCGTCGATGGTGCCGAGGAGCGTGCCGTTGTCCTGCGTCCCGCCGAGGAAGGTCTTTCCGTCGGGCGTGACGGCGCCGTGGTAGAACTGGGTCACGCCGTAGCTGTTGTTCAGCGGCGTGAAGGTCATCTTCGAGTTGTCGGGATCGCAGAGCGCCTGCGTGCCGGTCGCGGTCTGGCCGAGGGCGTCATCGGTGCGGTAGATGCCGCCGTCGTTGGTGAAATACAGCGTACGGTTCGACGCGCCGTCGTAGCGGGGGTGGAAAACAATCGCGTGCTGGTCGGCGTGGACGAACGACGCATCGACGCCGGGATTGCCCCACCAGTACGAGGCCACGCCCCACGAGCCGCCGCCGTTGTCGGAGCGAAAGAGATCGACGCCGCCGACCCACACACGGTTCGGATCGACGGGATCGACGGCGATGGTGTTGCAGTACCAGCCCATCGTCACCCATTCCTCCGCCGTGACGTTGCACAGAGCGCCGGCGGCGACGATCGGATTCGTCAGCAGCAGCGTCTCGGTCAGGTGGCCGGAGTCGTTCTGCACGCGCGGCTCCCAGGAGCCGGCGTCGCCGTCGGAGGCGGAGCGGTAGACGGCGAGGAGTCCCTGGTTGTAGTTGCCCTCCTCGTTGCTGGCGGCGAGCGCGTAGACGATCGACGGATTCGACGGCGCAATGGCCAGCGACGTCCGCCCCATGTGCTCCTCGGACAGCACCGGTTCCCACGGCGCGTCCGTCTCGGCGTTCTTCGCCCGATACACGGTGGACTGTTCGAACGTTCCGCAGGCGACGAAGAGATAGTCGCCGTCCGCGTCGCCGCGGTGGGCGAGGTCGAGGCAGCCGCCGGTGATGTTCTTCGGGAGGATGCGCGTCCAGTTCTCGCCGGCGTCGTCCGTGCGCCACACACCCGTGCGCGTCGCGGCGTAGATGCGCGACGAGTCGTGCGCGCTGACGACGAGGTCGTTGACCCAGTGGAAGTCGCTGCTGCCGGGAGGGGTGATCCGCGTCCAGGTCTCGCCGGCGTCGCGGGTGGCGAAGATGCCGTCGCCGCGCAAGGGGAGGGCGGTGCCGCGCACGCTCTCGCGGAAGTAGCCTTCGCCCGTGCCGGCATAGAGGGTGTTGCTGTCGCGGGGATCCATCGCCAGCGCGTTGACGGCGATGTTCGCGAGGTCGTCGCCGATCGGCTCCCACTTCGCGCCCGCGGAGACCGACTTCCAGATGCCGCCCGAGACGCCGCCGGTGTAGAGGATGTGCGGCTGCACGGGATCGACGATGAGGACGCGCGTGCGCCCGCCGATGTTGCCGGGGCCGAGGAAGTGCCATTTGCCGAGGGGGCCGGACGGGGTGTCGAGACGTGGGGTCGTCGAGTCGTCGAGGTTTGCGGATCGGATGGGCCGGCGGTCGTTGGGCTCGATCCAGCGGTCGTCGGGCGTCGAGTATCGTGGCATCGACCGCATCGCCTCGCGGGCGGCGGAGAGGGCGGCGAACGGATCCTCGCTGCCGGAGCGCTTCAGGGCGCGATACTCTGCTGCGCGATCAGGATCGTCCGGCCGCGCATCCGGCAGTGGATCCCCATGGCGCAGCGACGCGGTGCAGGCAGTGAGTGTGAGAAGGAAAAGGACGCTGAGACGACGGAGCATTGTCAGTTATCTTAATGAACTTCGAGGAGGGATGGAATGCAGCTCGGTAAAGAATCCTGCGCGTGCGGTCACGCCATCGATCACCACGACGGGGCGCGCGGCGGCCCGTGCAGCTACTGCGCGTGTGCCGCCGGCGAGCCGCCGACGGCATTCCAGGTCGGCGTGATTCACTCGATGCACGAGTTGACGGTGACGATGGCCCGGCTGGTCAAGGAGCTCCAGAACGCCCGCGGCGGCCCGCCTTCGTGAGGGAGCGCCAAACTCCAGCGGCGCGCGAAGGCGCGCCGTCCAATGGCGCCGCGCTCTGAGGCTGTGAAGAAATCACGGTGTTGTCCGTGGCCGCTCTCGAGATCTCGGAACGCCGCCGTCCCGGCGGCTGGCCCGGCGGCGTCCCCGCCGCCGAGCGCTCGCGCCGCGTTCCCCGCCCGCCGGGGCGGCGGGACGCACGCCCCGCCAGCCGGCGGGACGCCGGCGTTCCGAGAGGGTGGGCGCGCGCCTTCGCGCGCGCTCCTTACGGCTTCACGAATGCGTTGTCGTCCACCGGGGGATTCACCTCGATGTTGGTCACTCGGACCTCCGCGGCCTTTGCGCCGTTGCGCATCACCTCGGCGGCGATGGCCATGTTGAGGTTGCCGAACTGCTTCCATTCCGCGTAGTCCGTGACTGCCTCGCCCTGCTGCGTCGTGCGGATCGTGCGGAGAAGGCGACCCGTCGCCGGATCGACCAACCACGTGACCTTGCCGCCGTCGGGCGAGATCTCCAGCTTCACCGCGGTCACGTCGCCGATCTTCTCCGTTCCCGCGGCGCTGAACGTGTAGCGGGGATCGCCGGCGCTGCGGAGGATGTGGAAGAAGTCGGTCTTCATGTCCGCGACCGCGGCGTCGCGTTGCGATGACGGCAGATCCTGCGTGCCCATCGGCGTGATCGCGAACGCGGTCGTGGGAGTGACGACGGTGGTGATCTCGCCCATCGGGTGCTTCATGACCTGGCGCATCGAATCGGGGTAGCGGATCAGCGTCACCGCGTCGATGGCCATCTCTCCCTGCGGGGTCTGCACGTTCATCGACATGGTCGTTTGGACCGCGCTCACGGCCGCGATGTTCGCGGCGCCGCCGGCGAACTGCAGGACTTTCTGCAAGAGCGCCTGCCCCTCGGCGTTGCCGGCGACGGGGGCGGCGTCGGCTTTCGGCTCGGCGCTGGGGATGGCGATGTCGATCGCCGTCACCGGACCGAGGGTGGAGAGGGGCTTCTCGAAGGCGGACTCCTTGCCGACGACGAGCACGGCCACCGAGTCAGGATGCACGTATTTGCGCGCCACGCGCTGCACGTCCTCGGCGGTGACGTTCTGAATGAGGCCCGGATACTTCTCGAAGTGGTCGCCTGGGAAACCGTAGAACTCGAGCAGGACGCGCTGGTTGAGCGCTTTCTGGCGCGTGTCCATGGTGAAGACGTGCGCGTTGAGGATCGCCTCCTTGGCCAGGGACAGCTCGGCCTCGGTCACCGGATCGTCGACCAGACGGCGGATCTCGCCGCGCAGCGCGTCGATCGCCTCCAGAGTGGTCTCGCTCTTGGTCGCCATCTGCACGCGGAACAGACCGGGGTAGTCCCACGGCGCGCTGACGCCGCCGCCGACGCCGTAGGTGAGACCGCGCTGCGAGCGGAGCGTCTGCATCAGACGGCCGGAGAAGCCGCCGCCGAAGATGTCGTTCATGACCATGAGCGCGGGGAAATCGGGATTGCCGCGGTGCGTGCCGGCGTGAACCATGGCGATGTTCGCCTGCGTGACGTCGTCCTTGGCGATGAAGTAGACGCCGGGCTTGGCCGGCTTCATGGCCGGATCGGGCGTCGTCACCCGCGGACCGCGCTTCCACGACGAGAACGTGTCCCGCAGTTTCTTCTCCAGCTTTGCGGAATCGAAGTCGCCGATGAAGGAGACGATGATGTTGTTGGGGTGGACGGTGCGCCCGTGGAAGCCGAGCAGATCGTCGCGGGTGATCGAGGCGATGGTCGCGTACTCGCTTTGGCGCGCGTAGGGGGAGTCGGGACCGTAGCCGAGTTTGGCGGCCTCGCGGCCGATGATGCCGCTCGGCTCGTCGTTGCGGCGGGAGATGGCGGTGTTGGCCTGGGTCTTGGCGAGATCGATCTTGTCCTGGCGGAACGCGGGATTGCGCATCAGATCGACCCAGATCGGAAAGACTGTCTCGAAGTCGCCCTCGAGGACATTCATGGAGACGCTCGTGGAGTCGTTGTCGGCGCCGGTCTCGACGAACGCCGCGCGCGACTCGAGGAACTGATCGAGCTCGTCGCCGGTCTGCTTCTGCGTGCCGCCGGTGCGCCAGGCGCCGCTGTAGATGCCCATGAGACCGGCCTTGGAAGCGGGAACGTCGCGCGTGCCGCCGCGGATGATGGCCCCCCCGCGGACGAGCGGGAGCTCGTGATCCTCCTGGAGAAAGATGACCATGCCGTTCGCGAGCTGGACGCGCTTGGGCTGAGGCAGGGAGAACTTGCGCAGCGGGGGAGTCTGGATCTCGCGGTAGTCCTGGACCTGTCCGAGGGCGGTGGCGGCCAGGAAAAGGACGGCGACAATGGGTGTGGCGAGGAGCGTTGCGGTCTTTCTCATTGCGCACCTCCTTTCGGCGCGTTCTCGAGCTTCGCGACGGTGCGGTTGCCCGCGGTGAAGGTGGCGTTGGCGACGCGCTTCACGTCGGCGGCGGTGACGGCATCGATGCGCTCGACTTCGCGGAACAGCTCGCGCCAGTCGCCCCTGAGGGTATGGGCGATCGCGAACTGGAGCGCCAGACCGGAGTTGCCGGTGAGCTGGCGGATGAGACCGGCCTTGACGCGCGTCTTCACCGACTGCAGCTCGTCGGCGGGGATGTCCTCGGTCTTGATCTTCTCGATCTCCGCCTGGATCGCGGCAGCCGCGTCGTCGGGCGTGTGGCCCGGAGTGGTGACGGCGTAGAAGAAGAAGAGGTGCGGGTACTTCTCGCCGGGGTAGTTGTTGATGCCCGCGGCGACGACGGCGATCTTCTGGTCGCGCACGAGGGACTTGTAGAGCCGCGAGGTGCGCCCGCTGGAGAGGAGCATGGAGATGACGTCATAGGTCGCGTTGTCGGGATGGGACGCGGCCGGCCGGTGGTAACCCTCGACATAGAGCGGCTGGGACTGTTCGCGCAGAATGACCACGCGCTCGGCATTCTGGGGCGGCTCGACGAGGCGCAGCGGCTCGGGGGCGGGAGCCTTGGGCAGCCGGCCGAAATACTTTTCGATGACCGGCCAGGCCTCGGCCGGGCTCACGTCGCCCACGATGGCGATGACCATGTTTGCCGGCACGTAATACTTGCTGAAGAACTCGTCGGCGTCGGTGGCGGAGAAGCTCTGGAGATCGCTGGGCCAGCCGATGCCGCTCTGGCCGTAGGGATGGGCCATGAAGGCCGTGGAGACGAACTGTTCGCGCAGCCTGCCGAAGGGGCTGGACTCGACGCGCATGCGCCGCTCTTCGAAGACGACGTCGCGCTCTTTGTAGAACTGCCGCTGGACGGGATGGCGGAAGCGCTCCGACTCCAGGAAGGCCCAGAGCTCGAAGCGGTTCGAGGGCATGGAGAAGAAGTACGCGGTCATGTCAGAGGCGGTGAAGGCGTTGAGGCCGACGCCGCCCGCGCGATCGACGATCTGGCTGAACTCGTCGTTCTGCACATACTTGTCGGCCTCGGCGATCGCGTCCTGCCAGGCCGTGCGCGCGGCCTCGACCGCCGCCGGCTCGGGGCTCGTGGCGTGACGCGCGCGATCGTACGCGGCGTAGGTCTCTTCGACCTTCGCGAGCGCGACCCGCTCGGCTTCCCAGTTCGTCGTTCCGACGCGGTCGGAGCCCTTGAAGGCCATGTGCTCGAACATGTGTGCGAGGCCCGTGATCCCGGGGATCTCCCGAGCCGAGCCGGCGTTGACGACGGTGGCGTACGAGAAGACGGGAGCGTCGTGACGCTCGAGGATGATCACGGTCAGACCGTTGTCGAGGACACGCATCTGGGTCCGCTTCTCGAACGAGGCCAGATCCTGCGCGGCGACCTGCGTCGCCACGAACATCAGCAGCAGGACCGGCATCGCCAGTTTTCGAACTGATTTCATCGATTTCCTCCTTGGTTGACTGAATACGTTCTCACTCTGTCATGGTTCGCAAGTTCGCGGCATCTGTCGACGAGTATCTCACTGCGCTGTCTACTGATGAGTGCGTGCGCCGACCCTTGCGGCGCTGGGGCGTCTCAAAGTCTCAAAGTCTCAAAGTCTCAAAGTCGCAAAGTGGACGCCATCGCACTCTTTGAGACTTTGCGACGTTGAGACTGTGAGACTTCGAGATCGGGCACCGACGTTCAGGCCACAGGACGGTTACGCCGGCACGTCCCCCGGCACGTTTCCCGGGGGGAAGCCGAAGCTGAGGCGCACGGCGGAGTACTCGGGATCGACGCCGCCGTCGCGTGTGCGGATCGTCAGCGGCGGCTCGACGAACGTCTCGTAGGTCGGCGGAATGTCGGTCGCGCGCGTCGCGGCGAAGAGGGTGATCAGCGGCGCTTCTCCTTCCTTGAAGATCACGTCGCGGCGACGGATCAGTCTGAGTCCCGCGTCGCGGACCGCTTCGCACGCACGATCGATCTGCGCGGTCGGAAAGACGAAGGCGAACGAGCCTCCCGGCGCCAGGATGCGCGAGGCCGCGCTCGCGTAGTCCGAAACGCTGCCCCTCACTTCGAGCCGCGCCGGAATCGCCTGGGCATGCGCGGCCTCCGATGCCGTGCCGACGGGCCAGTAGGGAGGCGAGCCGGTGACGAGGTCGAACGGCGCCTCGCTGGCGAGGATCGACGCGTCACGGAGGTCGCCGTGGTAGAGCGCTACGCGCGCGTCGAGTCCGTTGTAGCGCATGCTCTTGCGCGCGAGACGCAGCGAGATCTCCTGCGCCTCGACGGTACAGAACGTGGCGCCCGGGAGTCGCCAGGCCGTGATCGTCGCGACCGAGCCGATGCCTGATCCGAGATCGGCGGCGCGGTCGACCCGCGGCGCGTGCGCGGTGCCGTACCACGCGGTCAGCACGTCGTCGGTCGAGTAGCGATGTCCCTTCGCGTACTGAAAGATGCGGAACCACCCGCAGATCACGTCGAGCGTCTCGCCTTCTTCGGGCTCGACGCCGCCGGGAGGCACGGGTCCGGGCCGGCGCCAGCCGCGATAAAACTCTTCCATGTCGCGTAGAGTAACGCGCCATGGCCTCGTCGAAACTGGTCTGGACTTCCGATCCCGAAGAAGCAAGACGCCTCCGCGAATCCGGCAGGCTCGAGTCGCCGAAAGACGTCGAGCCCCCGAGGCAGACCATCCGCGTCGTCGTCGACCGCAAACGCCGCGCGGGCAAGACCGTCACCATCGCGAGCGGCTTCCAGCACACGCCGGAGACCCTCGCTTCCGTCGCGCAGACGCTGAAGAAGAAATGCGGCTCCGGCGGAACGGCAAAGGACGCCGAGATCGAGATCCAGGGAGATCACGCGGCGAAGATCGCGGGCGAGCTGCAGAGGATGGGGTACAGGGTGAAGGGGTGAAGGGGCGGGCGTGACGGGGGCGATGGGCTGGAAACGGAGGCGTTGCCTTTCGCGCACCACATTCATTTGGCGTCCGGATGCAACGGGGACCATCTCAAAGCCAGCGGACCGCCGCCGTCTCGACGCCTGACGCGTTTTAGCCATGTGGAGTGCGGCGGCAGCGCCTCCGCTTTCCTATTCGTGCGGCCCACTACGCAACGTAGAAAACTTGACGCGCGTGTGCGACCGAGGGAGCCTCGGCGCATGGACTGGCCGCATGCACCACTGCACCGCTTCAACGACGCCGGCATCTACTTCATCACCGGCGCGACCCTTTACAAGCAGCACTTCTATCGATCCGCCGCGGCGCTCGACCTCTTGCACGAGCTGCTCTTCGCGCTCGCGAAACGCTTCTCCTGCGAGCTCCAGGCGTGGACGCTCTTTTCGAACCACTATCACCTCGTCGTCCTCTCAGACGCCGGAGAACGCCTCCACGAGATGCTCTCGCGGTTACACAGCGATGGTGCCAAAGCACTCAATGCTCATGAGGGTGTCCGCGGAAGACGCATCTGGTACCAATTCTGGGACACGCAGCTCACGTTCGAGAAGTCGTGGCTCGCGCGTCTCGTGTATACGCATCAGAACCCCGTGAAGCATGGACTGGTTGCTGACGCGAAGCAGTACAAGTGGTGCTCGGCGGCGTGGTTCGAAGAGAACGCGCGACCTTCATTGGTCAAGACGCTGCGCAACGTCAACGTCGATCGCGTCAACGTCTACGACGACTTCATGCCTGCCGTTCTAACGCCCGAATAGGAAAGCGGAGGCGATTGCCTCCGCACTCCACATGGCTTCGCGTTACCGGAAGACGGATGGCCGAAGGTGGAGCCTGCGCGGCGGAGCGGCCGGGACCGGCCGCTCCGCCCCATGTCGGGGTCTACATCTCCCCGCTGTAGCGCACCACCTCGCCGAGGTTCAGCTCGCGGATTCCGGCCTCCACTTTCTTCAGGTCGCCGACGACGATCCAGATGATCTCGTCCGGGTGCACGATCTTCTTCCCGGCGGCGTTCAGTTGCTCTTCGGTGAGGGAGAGGACGGAGCTGGCGTATTTCGCGTAGTAGTCGTCGGGATAGTCGTAGTTCACGACGGTGAGGGCGGCGTTCTCGAGGGCGGCGAGGGAGTCGAAGCGGCCCGGAAGGCTGAGGGAGTGGTTGCGCATCGCGCTCGCGAATTCTTCGCCGGTGATGGGGCGCTCGCCCGCGACGCCCTTGATCTCCTTGATCAGCTCGAGGATCGACTCCTTCGTCTTGTCGGTCTGGACGGCCGTCGAGATCACGAACGGCCGCTGCCCGCGCGCGTCGGTGAGGCCACCGCGAACGCCGTAGGTCCAGTGCTTGTCGAGGCGCAGGTTGCGCATGAGGCGAGAGGTGGCGATGCCGCCGAAGTTGCGCAGGACGCCTTCGATGGCGACGTCGTCCGCCTGTCCCCCCGGCTCGGAGACGTGCGCGGCGATGAGCACCGACTGCGGCGCATCGGGCTTGTCGATGAGATAGACCTTCCTGGCGGCCGTGCGCGCGACGGTCGTGAGGTTCTTCTTCTGCGTTTCCCCGCGCTTCCACGACGCGAACACCCGCTCGAGCTGCGGCAGCAGTTCCTTCATGGTGACGTCGCCGGTGACGACCACGGTGCTGTTGTTGGGAACGAACCACGTGCGGTGCCACTCGGAAAGATCGCTGCGTTTCAGCGGGGAGATCGTGTCGACGTAGCCGGAGCCGGTGAAGGGCTTCGAATACGCGTGATTCTCGCCGTACAGCAGTCGGGGGAGGATGCGCAGCGCCGAGGCGGTCGGCTGGGCCTGCTCCTGTTTGATGCGCGCGATGCGCTGCCGGATCGACAGATCGACGAGATCCTGGGGGAACGCGGGATTGAGCGCTACGTCCGCGAAGAGGTCGAGCGACTTGCCGAGGTTCATCGGCAGAGCCTGGAGCCGCAGGACGGACTGGTCGAGCGTGTTGAATGCGCTGACGCGCGCGCCCAGCGCGTCGAGCTCGTCGACGATCTTGAACGTATCGCGCGTGGTCGTGCCCTCGTCGATCACGTCGAGCGCCAGCGCGGCGAGGCCTGCCTTCGGCGCTGGGTCCGACGCGTAGCCCGCGTCGGCCGCGAGCGCGACGTTCACGATCGGCGTGGAGTGTCGTTCGAGGAGCATCACCTTCAATCCATTCGGTAGCGTCGCTCGCTGCACGGCCGGGAACGTCACCTCGGGCGCGGCCGCGAGCGCGGGAAGCACCTTGCGATCGATGTCGGTCTTGCCCGCGGCGAGCGGCGGGAGGGGGTTGACGAGGAGTGTGTAATGCGGCGCGTCGAGCCACGTCTTCGCGACCTTCTGCACGTCCGCGGGCGTGGCCTTGGCCATCCGCTCGAGACGGTCGAGATACGCGTCGGGCTTGCCGCCGTAGGTTTGGCTCTCGGCGAGGATCTCCGAGCGGCCGCCGAATCCGCCGAGGGTCTCCATGCCGCGGACGAACCCGGCCAGCGAGCGATTCTGCGCGCGCTGCACTTCCTCCGCCGTCGGACCTTTGGCGATCAGATCCGCGACGATGGTGTCGATCTCCTTCTCGACCACGGAGGCGTCGACTCCCGGCTTGACCGTGGCGATGACGAGGAACATCCCCGCGATCTCGCCGTCGCGCAGGAACGTCGTGACGTTGGTCACGAGCTCCTTCTCGTACACCAGCCGGCGGTCGAGGCGCGCGCTCTTCGATCCGCTCAGCACCTCGGCGGCGAGCCAGAGGTGCGCGGTGCGCGGGTCGCGCCACGCCGGCGCGTGCCATAGGCGATAGATGCGCGTCTGCGGCGCGCGGTCCTGCATCTCGTCGCGAATGTTGCGATCGAGCTTCGGGATCCACTCCTCGGTGCGCGCCAGCGCCGGTCCGGGCGCGATGCCGTTGAAGTACTTCGTCACCAGCTCCTTCGCGCGCTCGAGGGTGATGTCGCCCGCGAGCGAGAGGACGGCGTTGTTCGGACCGTAGTACGTGGCGTACCACTCCTTCACGTCGTCGAGCGTCGCCGCCTGAAGGTCTTCCATCGAGCCGATGGTCGACCAGGAGTAGGGGTGCGAGTAGGGATAGACGGTCTCCAGAATGCGCGGGAAGGCGCGGCCGTAGGGCTGGTTCTCGCCCTGGCGCTTCTCGTTCTGCACCACGCCGCGCTCGCGCTCGAGCATCTCCTCGGTGATGTTGCCGGCGAGGAAGCCCATGCGGTCGGCCTCGAGGTAGAGGGTGCGCTCGAGGGCGGAGACGGGAACGTCCTCGAAGAAATTCGTGCGGTCGGTGTTGGTCGTGCCGTTGCGGTTGTTCGCGCCGAGGTCGTCCATGGCCTCGCGGAATCCATGGCGGTAGTTCTCGCTGCCGTTGAAGAAGAAATGCTCGAAGAGGTGCGCGAATCCGGTCTTCCCGCGCTTCTCGTTGCGGGAGCCGACGTGGTACCAGACGTTCACGGCCACGACCGGCGCGCTGTGGTCTTCGTGCACGAGGACCGTGAGGCCGTTGTCGAGGACGAACTTGTGGTGCTCGATCTCGAACTTCGAGCGGTCGAAGGCGGCGAGGGCGGGCAGCGCGAACGCGAGGAGAAGCGCGAGTTTCTTCATGACGGCGGCATTGTAGGGGAGCGGGGGGAGGGGGGAGGTCGCGAAGTCGCAAAGTCTTCGGGCCGAGTCGCAAAGTCGCAAAGTCTCAAAGTCGCAAAGAGTGAGGTGGTCACCCTCTTTGAGACTTTGAGACTTTGCGAC
>CAZLGP010000131.1:0-66125 GCA_964558905.1 uncultured Thermoanaerobaculia bacterium
CACCGGAAGAAGACGGCGTGCAGGAAGTCCGCCCCGGAGGGGCGGAAGAGGTTCTCTGCCGCCCCTCCGGGGCGGATCAGTCGCGGACGCCCACGTTTCCGGTGGCGGCGCATTCGCGCTCGCCACCGGCTACCCTCTTTACGCGCCTCCGGCGCAGGTGCCCGAGCCTATAGTCAACGCCATTGCGGCTGAAGCCGGGGGCTATTCCCTCTTGCCCGCTACGCGAGCGTCTTGGCAACAGACCCTGAAGACGGCCCCGCGTAGCGGGCCTTGTGCACGCGGGACGCGTGCACGTCAGCCGCCGGGACGGCGGCGGTCCGCTCAGACGCCGCGGGGCTTCCGCCGCACGAGGAACGTGGAGTGCGGAGGCAACCCTCCGCGGGGCGCCGCCGGTCCGCACGCAACCGAGTGGTCGAGTAGAATGACCTCCTCCCCGAACAACAGATCCATCCGGAAGGAGCGTCTACAGATGACGACGCAGAGCGCCACGCACAACGAGATCTGGAGCCGCGTCCAGCGCGGACTGGTGTATCCCTCTCCCTACGCGGTCTACGCGATCTTCCGGCGTCGCGGCGACGGGCTGACGAAAGACGTCCTGCGCCGTCTCCTCGAAGAGCTGCGCAGGGAGATCCACAGGCACATGGGCGACGCGCACACGTCGGCCACGGTCGGCGTCGGTTTCCCGCTCTGGCGCGAGTGGTGCGCCGCGGACGGCACGCCATTGCCGAGCGGCATGGAGCTCCTCTTCCCCGAGGGCGACACGTCCGCTGTGTTCATGCGCTCGAATGGCACGTTCGTCGATTCCGCGGGCGACCTCTGGTTCCACATCAAATCCGACGACGCCGCCTACTGCGCGCGCGCCTTCGAGCTCATCCACGCGGGCCTCGAGGAGTATGTCGACCCGTCGCTCACCATCGCGCAACCTGCGGCGCGCAAGAAGCCGTCGCCCGGCAATCCGGGCGGAAAGGTGATCGGCTGCCGTTTCTCGGAGAACCTCAACAACGCCACCGATCCGCTCTCGCTCGAAGACCACGTCCTCGTCGAAGAGGAGCCCCACAGGGGCGCATCGTTCGTGTTCGCGCAGCGCTTCCATCTCGACTGGGACCACATCCTCAACATGACCCCGGATCAGATCGAGGACCTCGTCGGCCGCACGACGGACGACATCCTCATCCCCAACGACGACACGCGCAGCCACATCAAGTGCGCGCGCGTCCAGGACGGCGCCGGCGACACGATGCAGATCCTCCGCCTTAGCCTTCCCTTCGGACAGTCGCCCGCGCTGCAGAACAACGACCTCCGCGCCAAGGGCGCGAGCCTGCGCGATGAGGACGGTCTCTTCTTCGCCGGATACGCGCACAGTGTGCAGGTCTTCGAGACCATCCTCGACAACCAGATCGGCGCGGACAACGGCTTGATGCGCGACCGCCTGCTGTCCGAGGTCCGGGCGGATGCGGGCGGGTTCTTCTATGCCCCCAGTCAGGACGAGCTCGGACTCGATCAGGTCGAGCTGCCGAAGGCGAAGAAAGCCGACCCGACGCGCTTCCCCGGCGTCGACTGGTCGCTGCTCGACCGTCACTTCGACCAGCGATCGCGGAACGGCTACATGTTCTACAACCACAAGGACTACCTCTACGCGATGAGCACCGCCTCCGGCGACGATCGCAAGCGGCTCGATCCGCCGGCGCAGCGCGTGCTCGAGCTGCTCGCGAACGCGTTCTCGCGCTGGCAGGACAACTGGTACTTCGACCGCAAGCAGCAGGAGCTGAAACACCTCTGCTTCTACGTCGCCCGCAAGTACGGCCCGGCGAAGGCGGAGGAGGTGATGAGCCTCTCCGTCGCCGAGCGCATGGGCTGGACGGTGAAGGTCAGCCTCGGCGACGTCTTCGCGAGCCACGAGTACGGCTTCCGCGGACGAAAGCAGGATGCGCACGGCAACTGGATCAACGGCGCGGACACCTACCGCATCCACCCGCGCGAGCTCGTCGTCGGGGCGCTGCCGAACATCGGTCTGGGACAGGGCCGCTACGTCATCGATTACGCGCGCAAAGACGAACAAATGCCGAATTTCCTCGCCGGCCTGAGCTTCGCGTCCGGCGTCGGCCATACGGTGCCGGCGTTTCAGCGCGCGCTCGACAAGGGACTCGGAGGAATGCTCGAGGAGGTCGAAGCGCAGCGCGACGCAGCAACCGATGCGGCGAAGCGCCAGTTCTACGCGGGCGTCGCTCTCGCGCTCGAAGGCGTGCGCGATCACTGCCTCGCCTACGCGCGTCTCGCCGCGGAGATGGGGCACGGGCTTCCCGCCGAGGACGTGGCCAACCTCGCCGCCATCGAGGCGCGCATGACCAAGCTCGCGACCGAAAAGCCGGAGACGCTGCTCGAGGCCGCGCAGCTGATCTTCACCATGCACGCGTCGCTGCACCTCATCGGCGAGCCGACGGCCATCGGGCGACTCGATCAACTGCTCGCGCCGTTCTACGAAGCGGACGTGAAGGCGAAGCGCATCGACGCCGCGCTGGCGCAGGAGATCATCGACTGTTTCTGGATCAAGATCGGCGAGAAGGTGCAGCTCAACCGGACCATGGTCGAGGACCATCAGCCGTTCGGCAATCTGGCGATGGGCGGCTCGAGCGGGAACTACCCGCAGGGCGGCGCGAACAACCAGTGGATCCAGCAGGTCACGGTCGGCGGCACGATCGCGGATGACTCCGGCGGCGACGGCAAGCCCGCGTACAACGACGTGACCCTGCTTTGCCTCCGTGCCGCGCGCAGACTTCCGCTCAACGCGCCGTGTCTGTCGCTCCGCACGAGACGCGCCATGCCCGAGGAGATCCTCCACGAAGCGGCGCTGGCGCTGCTGAGCGGCGGCGCGCATCCGATCCTGCTCAATGACGAGAAGGTCGTGCCGGGCCTCATCGCCAGCGGAGATCACCAGTACTCGATGCCCGTGCCGCTCCGGGTCGCGCGCGACTACGCATGCGACGGCTGCTACGAGCCGCAGCTCTCCGGCGTGAGCTGGTTCACCCTCGGCGGACTGACGACGCCGCAGGTGCTGGAGGCCGCGCTGAACCAGGGGAAGGCGTGGGCGTCCGCGGGTCCGATCTACTTCCGCGGACAGCGCGTCTCGTTCACGTCGAAACCGCCAAGCGAGATCCAGTCCTTCGAGGAGCTCGTCGACCTCTTCTTCGAGCACCTCCGCTGGATGTACGCGAAGCAGGCCGACGGCACGGTCGCCGTGTTCGGAAAAATGCAGGCCGTCTGCCCGTCGCCACTCCTGTCCGCGCTGACGGAGGGATGCCTCGAGAAAGGACTCGACTATTACGGCGGCGGCCCGCTGTTCAACGTCATCGCGCCGGGATTCACGGGACTCTCGACGGTGATCGACTCGCTCTGGGCGATCCGGACGATGGTGTTCGATCCGGTGACGGCGGTGACGTCGCTCCAGCACCTCGTCGACGCGCTGCTCTGCAACTGGGGCGAGAGCATGCAGGAGCCGTTCGCGAGCACGCTCGAAGGTCCGGCGCGCATCGCCGCGCGCGCGGAGCGGTTCCGCAAGCTCCGCAATACCGCCGTCCACGTGCCGAAGTTCGGACGCGGCAACGCGGACGTCGATGCGTTCGGCGCGGAGATCTTCCGCCGCGTCGCGGAGACCGCGCGGCGCGTGTTCACCGACCCGGAGCCGGCCACGGCGCAGAAGATGGAGGCGCTCGCGCAGACGCTCGGCACGCCGGAGTCTCCGTTCGGCGGCTTCCAGATCCAGCCCGGCGTCGGCACGTTCGAGAACTACGTCGAGTTCGGCGCGACCTGCGGCGCCTCCGCCGACGGCCGCCACCTCGGCGATCCGCTCGCATCCGACCTCAGCCCATCACCCGGTTTCGCCGATCTGCCTCCGGACGAACAGGTCGTGAGCTTCCTCGCCGCCCTCGGCGCGTACGGGCCGGAAACGGACGCCTACTCCGACGGCGCGCCGACGGACTTCAACATCCGCGAAGATTTCCCACCGGACGCGCTCGCGAAGTGCCTGCGGGCCTTCGCGAACGGCGCGGGGTCCAACATCCTCACCGTCACCTGCGCGAACGCGGACACGATGGCCGACGCCGAGGCGGACCCGGAAAAGTACGACGTGTTGCGAGTGCGCATGGGCGGCTGGTCGGAGTTCTTCGTGGCGATGTTCCCCGCCCACCAGGCGCAGCATCAGCGGAGGGTGGTGGTGGAGTAGGAGAGCCTGCGCGCCAGAAAGAGGTGTCATCAGAAGCTGCGTAGACAGCGAAGGACCTTCCAGCACGCAACGGAGAAGGTCCTTCGCCGTCTACGCGGCTCAGGATGACACGTTCCTCGAAGGCGGCTCCTAGCCGGACGGCCGGCAGCGCTGGCTGCTCTGCCTTGCGGCACGTCACCAATGCATTTCCAGATCGCTTATGCTGTTCCCTCTCGCCATGGCCAGCGACGACATGCGCGCGGTCGGATCTTCCGGCCTCGGGCCCGGGACGGTGCTCGACGGCAAATACGAGATCCTCACGCGCATCGGGGCCGGCGGTATGGGTGAAGTCTTCAAGGCCCGCCACCTCCACCTCAACGCGTTCCGCTGCATCAAGGTGATGAAGCAGGAGCTGCTGGCGGACGAGGTCTTCCGCTCGCGGTTCCTCCGCGAAGCACGCCTGGCCACGCAGATCCATCACGCCAACATCGCCGTCGTCCACGACTTCTTCGTCGGCGAGGGCGGCAACTACATGGTCACGGAGTTCATCGACGGACGCACCGTGCGCCAGTGGGGCGCCGCGCACGGACCCTTCCCGCTCGCGCTCGCGGCGGACCTGGCGTCGCAGGTGCTGGGAGGGCTCGATCACATCCACCGCCGCGGCCTGCTGCACCGCGACATCTCCCCCGACAATGTGATGCTGTCGTTCGACTCGGATGACCGCTATACCGCGAAGATCATCGACCTCGGCATCGCCAAGGACGTCACGAACGACAGCGTCTCCGCGGACACCACGCAGGCCGGCGTGTTGATCGGCAACCCGAAGTACATGTCGCCCGAGCAACTCGGCCTGCTCGCCGATGGGGAACACGTGGACGGCCGCGCCGATCTGTACTGCCTCGGCGTCGTCCTCTACGAGATGCTCCTCGGCGTGCCGCCGTTCGCCAGCGAGACGCCGCACGGCTACATCATGAAGCACCTCACCCAGGCGCCACGGCGCTTCGGCGAGGTGAAGCCGAAGCTCGTCATCCCGGACAGCATCGAGGGCGTGATCTTCCGCGCACTGGAAAAAGACCGCGCGAAGCGCTGGGCGAGTGCACGCGAGCTCGCGGCGGCGCTCGCGCCGTTCCTCGAAGGTCCGCCGGGGACGCTCACGCGCGAGGACGTCGATCGTCTGCGCCGCGGCGCCGAGCCTGCCGCCATCCGTCACGACGCACCCACGGTCGCGGACGTTCCTTTGCCCCCGAACACGGAGGCCCGGGAGCGCGCGTTCGAGCTCGAGCTCCTCGATCAGGTGTATGAACGGGAGAGCACGGGCGATCGCGACGGTCTGCAGCGCCTCGGCGAAGCGCATCCGCCCGGAAGCGCGGTCGGCGATGCGGCGCGCGCCGCACTCGCGCGCGTTCAGAAGACGCTCGCGGCCGAGGCCGCGTTTCAACGCGCGTGGGAGGATGGACGCAGCGCCGCCTGGAGGGAGTTCCTCGAGCATTACGCCGACTCACCGCGTGCCGAGGAAGCCCGTCGCCTCGTCGAGGAAGCGGCGGCGTTTGAAAGCGCGACGACGACGGAGTCGGAGACCGCCGTGCGTCAGTTCCTCGTCGCCTGGCCGGACACACGCCATCACCTGGAAGCGGAGATCCTCCTCGCGAGACTCAGGCAGCGCGCCGCCGACCTCCGGGCGTACCAGGATGCACGGGAGAGGAACACCCCTTCCGCGTGGAGTCTCTACCTCACCGCGTATCCGAACGGTGCGCACGCGGAGGAAGCGCGCGATCGCGTGACCGCGTTCGAGAAAGCGGCGGCCGACGCGGCGCGCGCGAAAGAGCCGGCGGACTGGGACACCGCGTGGGAGACAGGAACTTCCACCGCCTGGGACCGCTACCTCGCCGCTCATTCCCAATCGCCGCGCATCGACCATGCCCGCAGCTGCCGGCAGGAAGCGCTCGACTTCGAAGTCGCGACAAAGACCAACACCCCCGCGATGTGGCGCGCGTTCATCAAGACCTGGCCTGGGGGACGGCATCGGATGGAGGCGGAGATCCGGTTGGCGCTGTGAGAGCAGGGACAGACGGTTCTAGTACAGAACTAACCTCACTCTGCTAAGCAGTTGGTAGGGCGCGGACCACGCACAACTCTGTCCAGCGGCGGGCTCGGTCGGACGCCCATCGGCAGGATTGGGTGGTTTCAAGCTGTTACCTCGTCGTTGGCCGCCGAAGTGGGCTCTGCGGTAGACTGCGGAACATGAGCTCCGCAGCGGACACTACCGTCCCGAAGCCTTTCGTGTTCGTGCTGATGCCGTTTGACCCTGCGTTTTCAGACATCTACAAATTTGGGATCAAAGGAGCGGCATCCGAAGTCGGCGCGTACGCCGAGCGTGTGGACGAGCAGATCTTCACCCAAGAGGGCATCCTTGAGCGAATTTTCAATCAGATCAACAAGGCCGACGTGATCGTCGCCGACATGACCGAACGAAACCCAAACGTCTTCTACGAAGTTGGCTATGCTCACGCTCTTGGAAAGATCGTCCTCCTGGTAACGCAGAATGCTGACGATATCCCGTTTGACCTCAAACACCGGCAGCACACTGTGTACGAGGGGAAAATAGATCAACTCCGTGAGGATCTTGTCGCGAAGCTTCGATGGGCTATTTCCGAATCGCAGAAGCCCACCCGCTCGGACCAACCACCACCGTTTTCGCTGCGAATCAACGGAGTACCTGCGGCTCCCGGTATCATCGCCGACCCGACTATCGAAGTCACCGGCACGATCACAGGTCCCTTCCGGATACCTGTGCATCTGCGAAACGACTCTTTCGAGCCGCTGATCGGCATAAGCCATGTTTACTTATTCGCTGCCGACTCTTCGATTGCGGTCCCGTATGAAGTCAAGTTCGACTGGTTAGCCCCGACGCTTGGCGAACCACAATCACAGCCGAAAATCGGACCCCTCGCAGGTTTCGCAGCCAGCGGCATAGACGCTGGTGATGGGTTGACGCAGCAGTACCGACTTACTGCAAAGATCGAAGTACTTCCTCCCGGTGCCATCGAAGAGATCGGGATTCCGATGATGCTTCTCGGCGATGCCAGTATGAGCGCCGACCGCTTCAGGTTACGCGTTCATACGGCCACGGCGTTCGTCGATTATTGTTTCAAGCTCAATGTCCAGCGCGTTCAGGTGACAAAATAATGGGCAAGCTGCGTAGTTTCGTCATAGCACCCTTCGACGCCGAAGGCCAGCGCGTAGGGGACGCCGTCCGGCACACCCTAGAGCGCAACGGAATAGACGTTCGGGAGCTCGGCCACACCGAGTTTGGCGTGCTCTCATTTGCTGATGCAATTTACCAAGCCGTTGTTGCCGCCGACTTCATCGTCGCTGATGTTACTCGTGCGAACCCAAATGTGTTCTACCAGATTGGAATGGCTCACGCGCTTCGTAAGCCGGTGATCCTAATCATGAGCAAGGACGCGCGCGGTCCTGTACCAAGCTCGGTCGCCGGGGCTGTGTTTCTGGCCTACGATCCTTCGGACCTAAGCCCGTTCACGACTCAGCTGACCCGAGCCGCAGCACAGTTTTCGGAACTCGCTACGTGGCGGTGACGCGGATAAGCGCCAGGCACATCAAGCTCCTCCAACCACGAGAGGCATGGCACCGGCTACCCGACGGGCATCCCGCTGCGAGGTCCGCCACCGCATCCCATCCCCACTCCACATGCATGCGCCGGGGCGGGGCTGGAGCCCCCAATTCGGTTTCGCGAGCGGGCCCGGCGGCGTCCAACCTTCCAAACGACAACGCTGGCACACCTTCGGCACAGGTCGTCGGGGGCACATGTTCGACGAAGTCCTCATCGAATCCGCGGGGCAGGACAGGAAGACAGGCGGCTGGATTACCGCGCTGATCTCGGCGGTGATCCATCTCGTCATCATCGGCACGATCGTCGCGGGGGGCCTGTACGGCGGAGTGATCGGCGGCACACTCGGCGGCAAGGTCGGCGGTCAGGTCGGCGGTACGGGCGACCTGCCCATGCCCGTCGGTGGTAACGTCAAGGCGCCCGTCGCCGTCCAACGCGTGGACCCCAACTACACCGAGGTGGCGCGCAGGGCGCGTATCGAGGGATTCGCCATCATCGAGGCAGTCATCGACCGGCAGGGAAACGTCACCGAGGCGCGCGTCCTCGAGCCGCTGCCGTTCGGTCTCGACGCCGCCGCCCTCCAAGCCGTCAAACAGTGGAAATTTCAACCGGGCACGCTCAACGGACAACCGGTCCCGGTCTATTACAACCTCACCGTGAGATTCCGCATCGAATAGGAGACGTGGAGAGATGGACGCAGACCTTCATTCGCAATTCAGCATCCTGGGCATGTGGAATGCGGCGACGCCCATCGGCAAGGGCGTGGTCATCGTGCTCCTGATCATGTCGGCGTGGTCACTGACGATCGCCATCGAGCGCTCCTGGCGCTTCCACCAGGCGAAGAAGCAGTCGCTGCAGGTGGCCAAGGGCATCACCCCTCTGCTCAAGCAGCACAAGCTCGAGGAGGCGATCACTTTCGCGACGGACAAGCGCTTTAAGCACAGCCACCTCGCGCGCGTCCTCGCCGCGGGCCTGACCGAGTTCCAGTTCGATACCGCGCAGGAACTGCCGCCCGACTTCGATCTGGTCGACTCCGGCAAGCGCGCCATCGACCGCGAGGCGCTGATGACGTCCGCGGAGATGAAGAAGGGGCTCGGCAATCTCGCCACCATCTCCACGACCGCTCCGTTCATCGGACTGTTCGGCACGGTCATCGGCATCATCAGCGCGTTCCAGGGCATGGCCCTCACCGGCTCCGGAGGTCTCGGCGCCGTCTCGGCCGGCATCGCCGAGGCCCTCGGCGCGACCGCGCTGGGCCTCTTCGTCGCCGTCCCCGCCGTGTGGATGTACAACTACTTCCTCAACAAGGTCGAGCGCTTCAACGTCGAGATGTCGAATTCCGGCTCGCAGCTCATCGACTTCTTCATCAAGAACGAAGCGCGCGCCCGGGCGCGGGCGTGATGAAACGGTTGGCGGTTGACGGTTGACGGTTGGCAGGAGAGCCCGCGAATCGATCGCGTCACTCCGACAACCGTCAACCGCCAACCGCCAACCGATCCAGGAGGACTTCAATGGCATTCGGCGCAGCCGGAGGCAGTCCCGACGAAGTCAAGGGCGACATCAACGTCACCCCGCTCGTCGACGTCTGTCTCGTGCTCCTCATCATCTTCATGGTCGTCACGCCGATGCTGCAGTCGGGCGTCGACGTGCTCCTCCCGGACGGCCCACACGCGGAGAAGAAGGCGGGCAAGGAGGGCGATCTGATCATCTCCATCAAGAACGACGGCACGGTGTTCGTCGGGCAGAACTGGATCCCCGACAAAGACCTCACGACGTACCTGCGCGCGGAGTATCAGAAAGATCCGTCGCGCGCCGTACAGCTCAAGGCCGACAAGCGCATCCACTTCGGCAAGGTGCGCATGGTGATGAAGGCCGCGAACGAGGCGGAGTTCACTCGGGTGGCGATCATGACCGAGAACGAGCAGGCCGGAAAACAGATGGCCCAAGGGAAGTCGTAATGTTTCCAGTTGATCCCGCGCGGAATCAACTGAAGAAAGGAAGTCGTCATGGGATTCGGAGGAAGCAGCGGAGGCGGCGTCCGCTCGGAGATCAACATCACGCCGCTCGTGGACGTCGTGCTGGTGCTGCTGATCATCTTCATGGTCGCGACGCCGATCCTGCAGATGGGGCTCGACGTCGAAGTGCCGCCGAAGGTCGAGCTGGCGACTCCGCCGCCGCAGAGCGAACAGCCCCAACTCGTGATCACGGTGAAGACCGACGGCGTCTATCTCAACACGCAGAGGATGGCCGACCTGGGGGCGTTGCGCGACGCCGTAGCACGGCAGATGGTCACCCGCCCGCCAGCGGAGCGCGTCGTGTTCATCAACTCCGAGGACGGGCTCTCGTTCGAGCGGGCGGTCCAGGCAATGGACACCGCGCACGAGGCGGGAGCGGCAAAGGTGGGGTTTCTGACGGACGCGCCGAAGCAATAGAGCGCAGGGGGCAGGGCGCAGGGCGCAGGAAGCCGGCACCCGTGACCCCGTGTTATCGTCCGCGCTCTCCTCTTCGGAGGCGAATGGGGTCTGGTGGCCTCCGCGGTCTTCAAAACCGTTGTTTCGGCGCGGAAGCGTCGAAAGGTTGGTTCGATTCCGACACGCCTCCGCCAGCGTTTTCTTCTGCCCCCTGCCCCCTGCGCCCTGCTGTGTAACAATCCGCCGCGCATGACCTGGCTCTTCGCCGCCACCGCTGCCGCGCTCGGTGCGATCGTCGGGAGCTTCCTCAACGTCGTCATCCATCGATATCCGCGTGAAGAGTCCATCGTCTTCCCGCCCAGCAAGTGTCCCGACTGCGGGACGCACATCAAGCCGTACGACAACGTGCCGATTCTCGGCTACCTGTGGCTTCTCGGCCGCTGCCGCGCCTGCCGCGCGCCGATCAGTCCGCGGTATCCGCTCGTCGAGCTCGCGAACGCACTCTTCTACCTCGCGATTTTCCAGCGCACGGGCTTGTCGTGGGGATTCCTCCCGATCGCGGCGCTCGTGTCGATGACCATCTGCCTCATCTACATCGACCTCGAGATCCAGATCCTGCCCGACGTCATCGACCTGCCCGGCGTCGCGATTGGGTTGCTCGTCGGCGCCACGCATCTGGGCGCTCTCCATCCCGACTTGATGCTCTCGGCGACACTGCTCGAATCGATCATCGGAGCCGCCGCCGGCGCAGGCGTGTTGCTCGCGATCGGTCTCACGTACAAGCTCATTCGCAGAGTCGAGGGGATGGGGCTGGGCGACGTGAAGATGATGGGGATGCTCGGTGCGGTGGTCGGCTGGCAGCCGCTCTTCCCGCTGTTCTTCCTCGCGTCGGTGGGAGGAGCGTTCATCGGGATCTTCGTCGCCGCGCGGAGCAAGGCGGGGATGCAGGTGGCGATTCCGTTCGGCGTCTTTCTCGGCCTCGCCTTTTTGGCGGTGCTCTTCTTCGGGCCTACACTGTGGGAGCTGTGGCTGAGACTGTTCATCGGGGGCTGACGAAACTCAGCTTTCGCCGCGACGTGAAGCTGTTTTTTACAGTCTTCAGCGGGTTCTTCCTCGCCCTGATCGCGATCCTGCTCATCCTGCTGCAGCAGGCGCAGGGCAATGCGCGCGAGGCGACATGGCGCTACTGGAACCTCGTGGCCGACGACGCGGCCGCGCGCGCCGAAGCGGCGGTGGCGGTGCATCGCGGCGTCGACGCGGAGGTGCTCCTGACCTTCCTCCGCGGCCGGCACGGCATCGCCGGCGCGGAGCTGGAACTGTCGGGCGGAAGCCAGGGGCAGAGCGGCACCATCGGCGGCGACGACACCGAGCCGATCAGCCGCTCGGGCAACTGGGGACGCCTGACCCTGCACTTCGATGCCGCGCCGATGACCTCCCTGAACCGCACGCTCCGCGTGACGACCCTCGTGACGCTCACTGCCGGATTGACGGCCGTGGTGCTGGTTCTCCTCTACATCCCACGCATCACGACGCCGATCGAACAACTCCTCGACCACGCCGGCGAAGTCGAGAGTCGCGATCCCGGTGTCGGCGAGCACGAGTTCCTCATCGAGACGTTCCGGAAATCGGTGGCCACGCTCAAGGCCCAGAAGGAGGAACTGCACGCCCTGCACGACGCGCAGAAGAGCCGGGCCGACGATTTCGAGCGCGTGACGACCGCGTTGATGCGCGGCCTCACCTCGGGACTGGTGGCGGTCGGAGCGGACGGCACCATCGTCCAGATCAACGACGTCGCGCGCGACATCCTCCGCGCTCCCGATCCGGCGGCACTCATCGGGCGGGACGCGGCGGAGGCGCTCGGCGGAGGCGAATTTGCCAGCGTGCTCCGCGAAGCGCTGACGCGACGCGCGCCGCTGACGAGAGTCGAGACCCGACACACGACTCCGGACGGCGCACGGCTGATCATCGGCGTGACCACCGTCCCCCTGATGAACGAAGGCGGGGAGCTCCTGGGCATGCTCGCGCTGTTCACCGACCTCACGTCCATTCGGGCGCTGGAGGGCCGGGTGCGCGACCTGCAGACCCTCGCCGATCTCGGAGAGATGTCTGCGGGGATCGCGCACGAGTTTCGAAACTCTCTCTCGACGATCCTCGGCTATCTGAAGCTCGCGCATCGCCAGCCGATGTCGGATGAGACGGCGGCAAAGCTGCGGTCGGCGGAGGAGGAAGCGATCCAGCTGTCCGACGCCGTCGCGTCGCTACTGTCGTTCGCGCGGCCGATGTCGATCCAGCTCCAGGATCTCGACGTGCGCACGCTGGTCGAGTCCGTGATCCGTCGCGTCGGCCCGGCGGCCGGCGGCGTGCGCATCACCGTCGACGGACAGCTGGTCGTTCAGGGCGACCCGGCACTGCTCAGCCGGGCATTCGAGAACGTGATTCGCAACGCCCTGGAGTCCGTGCGCGCCCGCCATGCGGACGTAACGGGTGTCGTCGCAGTGACCATCGATGGCGCGAGCGGCTCCATGAGCGTGCGTGACAACGGCGTCGGGCTCGATCCCGAAACAGCCGCCCGGCTGTTCCTTCCCTTCCAGTCGAATAAGCCCGAAGGCTTCGGGCTCGGACTGGCGCTCACGAAGAAGATCGTCCTTCTGCACGGGGGCACGATCTCTCTGACCGGCGCGCCCGGTGAGGGTGCAACGGTGGAGATGCGCTTCGGCTAGGCCGGCACGGCCGGCAGCGCTTGTTGCTCCGCCTCACGGCACGTTGCGGGTGCACTCAGCGGTCGCGGCTTCGGGCGGCGCAGCGCGCCTGACGTTCTGCCGCGCAGGCTCCTAGTGTCGTGTCACGGCGAGCTCGTTGCTCGAACGGCTTAGTTCCGCTACTGTAGCCGCGGTCCTTTCTCAGCAGGGAGCATTCATGACAATCCGACACAGAGCTTGCCGTGCTGCAGCGGCAACGCTGGTGCTTTGTTTTGCCTTCGGCGGCGCCGGCGACGTGCGTCCGATCTCCGACGCCGAGCGCGCGGCGGTGCAGTTCGCGGCGGAGTATCTCGCCGGCGGGCCGCCCGCGTTTGCAGCGCGGCTCGCGTCGGCGTCGCCGCTGCGCGCGCTGGCCGGTCCGCTTCAGGAAGCGGAGATCGAAACCCGCCTCGGACCTCCGGCAGGCGCGAAGTGGCAGCTCATCACGGTCGTGCAAGTCCTCGAGGACAAGACCGCGGCGTTCGAAGTCAGCTACGCGTCGGGCCTCGACGACACGATCTTCTTCGACCTGGTGCAGGAGGGCGGCGAGTACCGCGTCCAGGACGTACGGATGATGGCGATGCCCGTTCCGGGCGCGCCGCTTTTTCCTCCGGCGTCGAAGGCCGAAGCTAAAGGACCGAGCGGTCATCGCTACGACACGATCGCCGGCATCGCCGGGCTGGGCGCCGCGGTCCTCGCCATCCTCACCGTGTTCGTGATGCCGTTCCAGCGTTGGGCGGCGCGCGCGCTGTTCCTCGTCACCTTCCTCGTCGGCGCGGGAGTGGCGGTGCTCGCGGGATGGAAGGGGGAGCGTTTTCGGATCACGGTCGCCAAACCTGCGGAAAAACCGATGAAGGAGAAGGTGGCGGAACAGAGTCTCTCGGACCTGGTCATCCTCCGGGCCGCACTGGCCGCCGGCGGCGAAGGGGTCGGCGCGGCGCTGGCGGACCTCCAACAGCGCGACGGGCTCGTCGGCGACGTGGCGAAGCTGTGGCGCGCGCAGTGGCAGTTCCGGCAGGGAAATCTCGATGAGGTCCAGCGCGCGCTCGAGTCGTTTCCGCTGCCGTCGCGAACGCCGCTCGTCGAGGTGCTGCGCGCTCGCCTCGCGCTCGCGCGCAACGACTCGGTCGGCGCGGCCGTCGCCTATCAACGGGCCGTGAACCTCGGGCCCGGGCGCGATGCTCTGTGGCTCGAGGCCACGTCCGCGCTCGCCCTGGCCGGATTCGAAGCGGAGGCGAAGAAGGAGCTGATGCGGGTCGCGCGGCTCGGCTCGCGCGAGGCGGCGATCTATTACTTCACGGCCTCCCTTGCCACCGAAGCGGAGGACACCGAGACGCTGCTGCAGCGCGCCTGGACGCTGCAGCCGGCCGAGCGCAGCCGGCTGGTCGAATCCGGCGTGATCTGGTCGCTGATGCGCCGCCGCGGCCCCACGATGATCAACCTCAGCGAGCCGCACGAGGCGACGCTCGCATCGCCGGTCGCGTCATCGCGCGCGATCGCCCTTCCGGCGTCGATGACGGCGGCCATCTCGGGCGAGTTGCTGCACCTGGCCATTAACGACGCCGAGCTCTTCGTCCCGAACGGCGCCTGTCTCGCGCCGGTCGGAACGCCGGCCGTCGATGCCGGACGCTGGTCCAGACTGCGCGAGGAACGATCGATGCGCGATGTTCCGGCACTGCTCGTCTCGCCGCCGCCGCTCGCCTCGTACATGCAGCCCGCGCTGCGCGATCGCATCGTCGCGGCGGCCGGCACCCTGGCGGAGCGCAACCGCTGGAACGAAGTGGTGACTCTGACGCAGGGGATCGCCGCGAAGAGCGAGTTCGTTCCGGCCGACCTTTTCTTCCTCCGCGCGACGGCTCTGCAGCACCTGGATCGCGACGCGGAGGCGAAGGCGGTCCTGACCGAGCTCGCGGCGAGTCCGGTGCTGGAGCGCAAGAAGGACCCGTATGTGCTCCAGCAGCTCGGCGACATGCTGGCGTCGTTCGACGTCTACGACGGCGCGATGAGGCTCTTCGAGCGCTCGCGCGCCATTCGCTCCGATGGCTACGCCGAGCTGCGGCTGGTGCAGATCGAAATGGACAAACGGCTGGCGACGCAGTACTCGACGCACAAGTCGGCCAATTTCGAGATCCGGTATCCGCGCGAGGTGAGCCCCTCCACCGCGGAGGGAATCGCCCAGGTGCTCGAAGGAGAGCTCCAGCGAATGCAGCGCTGGATTCCGGTCTCCTCGTTCGAGCCGGTGATCGTGAACATCGTCTGGTGGCAGGACTTCAAGCAGGTCTACACCGGCTCCGAGGACGTCCTCGGCTTCTATACCGGGAAGATCACGTTGCCTCTCGCGGGCATCTACGACCTCGGCCCCGGCGTGGTCTCGCTGATCACGCACGAGCTCGCGCACGCGATGCTCGCCCAGGCCACGAACGATCAGGCCCCGCGGTGGATGCACGAAGGCCTGGCCCAGCGGATGGAGATGGTTCCGTACTCGGCGAACGCGTTCAACATGTACGAGGACGACAAGCTGCTCGCCGTCTCCGTGCTCGACGCCGTGCTATCCACGTCGCGCGACGGCGACATGGTGGGTGCCGCGTACATCGTCTCGGAGACGTTCATGCGCTATCTGGAGGCGACGCTGGGAGAAGCCGGCGTGCGGTCGCTCATCAGCCGGTTTGCTCAGGGCGCCACGACGGAGGAGGCCATCGCCGCCGTCGCGGGTAGACCTCTCGCCGACGTCGACGCGGCGTTCCGGACGTGGGGTAGAGCGGAGAAACGGGTATTCCAGAATCCGGCTCCGGTCCGTTACGACCTGACGCCCGCGGCAGCGACGGAACAGACCAAGCGCAGGGAGCGCGGGTCGATGGGGAAGGGAACGTTCTATCCGTTCCGAGGAAAGGGGCAGCAATGATCGATATCGGTCCGTACAGTCTCACGATCCTGACCGCGGTGACGGCCGTCGTCGCGGCGCTGTGGCTCCTGACGTTGTTGCTGGCAGCGGTCCTCCCCGCCCGGAAGAGCGGGAGGGGGATCCGGGCCATCGACGCTTTCGTGATCATCCTGACGATCGCCTTCGGTCTGGCCTGGTTCGTCGGCCTCCTGTACACGCCGCAGAAAACCACGAGCCAGGCGACTGTTGCCACACGCTCGAGCTCGTGCGTCTCCGTAAAAGTCGGCCAGCCGGAAAGCAAAGTCCGTGAGCTCATGGGCGAGCCCGACGAGATCCGCCCCGAGGAGGAAGTGCGCGGCCCCGGCGCCGACGTCTGGATCTATCGCGACTCGCGCTGCGCGGTGCACACCCTCGCGGGGAGCGTGATTTCCGTGGAGTGAGTCGACTCAGAACGTCACGGCGGTCACCGGCCTTCGCGGCATGGCCAGCTTCACCTTCGGCGCGTAGCCGATGCGCAGAAGGAGCTGGGGCGGGCTGGGCGTGCGGATGATCCTCCACAGCTCGCGGCGGAGCTCCGGCACCTGCACGGGCTGATTGAGAAACGCATACTGGACGCCGAGGGACGTCAACACGAGCAACAGCCGCTCGAGGGTCTCGCCGGCACGGATCAGCGCGCCGCGGTCTTCGTCGCTGGTGACCACGATCATTCCTGCCGCGTTCTCCGCCAGCATGCGGTCGTGTTTGCCGCGCGCGTCGCCGAGGTCGAAGTTTCGCACGAGCCACGGCGCGAACGCGGACAGCGGACCGGGGATGCCGAACGCGTCGCCGGTGAGGCCGTCGGGCGCGTCGCCTTCGTTGGAATGCACCCACTCCGCCAGCTCGCTGCGCCAGGTCTCGTTCGCGAGCAGGCGGCGATCGGCCTCTTCCACGAGCTCCGCGGTGCGTGCACGTTCGGTCGGGGTGACGAAGCGGGTCATTTCCGATTCTTCGACCACGTCGCAGATGCGGTCGAGGGTCTCCGGATCGAGGGACCGGCGCTCGAACTCCATTCGATTCGTGTGGCGCTGGGTGATGGCCGGGAACAGCTGGCGGAGCTGCTCGTCGGGATTGCACGTCTCGCGCAGGGCGATGACCGCCCCCTCTTCCTCGTACAGCACGGTCGACTCGAATCCGAAGTGCGCGGCGGCGATGCGGAGGTTGGCGATCGCGGCGCCGATGCTGATCATCAGCTCGCGATCGTCGGGATCGGCCACCGGCAGGCGCCGCGTGGTATCGGGTTTGACCTCCACCCCCTGGTCCAGGATCCGAAACGTCCACGGTTGGGTGTTGTGGCCGGATGGGGCGAGCACGGCGTAGCGGAGGAGGAACTCCTTCTGCTCGCGCGCGTCCTCGATCTCGTAGAAATCGGCTTCGTCGATGAGCCAAGGCTCGCGGCGTGGATCGCTCATGCATCGCCTCCTGAGACCGTGGGTGCGACCGGCAGGAACGTGCCCGGGTGATACGCGCAGAGCGGGTCGGACGCGAAAAGGTCGCCGGTGAAGGCGAACGCGCGCGCGCGCGAGCCGCCGCAGACGGTGCGGAACTCGCACTTCCCGCATCGGCCTTTCAGGTTCACCTCTTGGCGGAGGGCGGCGAACAACTCGCCGTACCGGTAGACGGTCGACAGCGGCTGGTAGCGCACGTTGCCGGCCGTGAGCGGGAGGAAGGGGCTGATGCTCACCTCTCCCGTGTGCGAGATGTAGAGATAGTTGTTCACGGCCACCGCCTCGCGGCTGGTGTCGTCGCCGATGCGCAGCCCCGTGGAGCTCTCATCGAAGTACTCCTCGATGGAGCGTTGTCGCTCGGCGACGGCCTTCTGCAGCACGAAGCGGCGGTACTGCGGTGCCTCGAACGTGCGAATGGGGAAGGGAACGCGGCCGCTCAGCTGGTAGAGCTTCTCGAAGATCTCCTCGACCTCTTCGGCCGTGAGCGTCTCGACGTGCTTGGCGTTGCCGACGGGGACGTGGAAATAGATGTTCCAGCGGTAGACGTCGACGTCGCCGAGGAGCTCGGCGACGGTCTGCAAGTCGCCCAGGTTGCTGCGTCCGAGAAGGGTGTTGATCTCGACCGGGAGCTCGGCCGTGCGCGCCCAGCGGATGGCCAGGAGCGTGGATCCGAACTGGCCGCTGATGCCGCGATTCGCGTCGTGGCGGTCGGGGGTCGACGAGTCGAGACTCATGACGATGCGCGCGAGGCCGTTGCGTTTGAGCTTGCCGATCGCGGCGCCGGTCAGCGAGGGCGTGGCGCTGACCATCAGCGAGGGAGCGAGGCCGCGGCGCCGCGCATAGTCGAGGAGCTGGTACAGGTCTGCGCGCTCGAGGGGATCGCCGCCGGTGATGATCACTTCATCGGGGTTCAGCGAGACGATCTGGTCGATCGTCTTGTAGGCCTCGTACGTCGACAGTTCCAGCGGGCTGCGCCGTGGCTGGGACCCGATCGGGCAGTGCGCACACCCCAGTTTGCATGCGCGCGTCAACTCCCACATCACCACGCGGGCGCGGTCGGTACCTTGCATTTCCATAGAGCTCTCCTCGCCGGGATCGTTGTCCATCGATGGAAACACGGTCCCGCGAGCGGCCGGATGACCATGCGCACTCCGTTATGTGATGATGCGCACGTGGCCCTGTCGCGGCGGGCGAGAGAGTGAACGGGAGAATGCATGAGCCGGTGCTGTCCCCACCGTGAGGAAGAACATCACGTCCTGCCGACCTGCCAGGAAGTGATCCACTACCCATCCGAGGACTACCCGTGTCTCTGCCACGGCTTTTCCGGTGATGCGGATCTCTGCCTGGAGTGTGATCACCTGCGCGCAAAGCACGTGGTGACGCGCGCTTGCCGGCCGGTGAGCGGGGAGTTCTGTGGCTGTGGGACGTGAAGGGGCGGATAGGGCGAATGGGACCCATGCGACGAATGGGACCTATGCGACGTGGGACCCATGCGACGTCTGGGACCTATGCTACCCATTCGTCCCATTCGTCCCATGGGTCCCATGGGTCCCATCCGTCCTCCTAGCCGATGAAGGGGCACGACCGCGGAATCCCTCTTGCCAGCATCGTCTCCGGTTCATGGCAGGCGTGGGGCGCCTCACCCATGCGGCATGGGCCGGGCGCTCCATCGATCCAGACGACGTCGCCGATGATGCTCATGGTGCCACCGGCCAGGAGCTCGAGGGTGCGGGCGAGCATGTCGCCCCAGGTCATCCTCATCCACCTCCGGTGCAGCTCCGCGTACGCGAGGATGAGCTCGATGTCGCCGTGCACCCGCGCATCGAGGGCCATCCGCGCGACGGGATAGGGCGTGCCGAGAAGGAACAACGGTCCCCGCGCGACCTCGCGCGTCACGAGATACACCGAGTTGCGCGTCTCCGTTTCGCCCGCGAGGATCGCGTCGCGCACAGCATGCGGCCCGGCGTAGACGACACGGTCGCGCACCGAGAAATCGGCGTCATGAATCGCGAAGACCTTTCCCGGAAAGCGCGCCGTCACAGCCTCGGTGAGGATGTACTGGTAGCCGTCGAGAAGGATGAAGTCGACGTTCAGGCGCGCCAGCAGATCGCCAAGATCCTGATCGTAGTCCTCGCGGGCGCGGAGGTTGCGGAACGCCGGGACGAGGCGCATCGGACGCAGCTCCAGCGGGACGCGCGCCTCTTCGAGCAGCGCCGCGGCGGCGAGCTCGGGTTCCGAGCCGATGACGATCGACAGATCCCACGTCGAGCCCCGGTTGGGATCGGCGAGCAGGCGCTCCACTCCCGTCGCGTGCTGCGAGGTGAGGAGTGCGATGCGCAGCGGGTCCATATCATCCGGCGAGCTGCTCGCAAACGTCGCGGACGATCGGATCTTCACCCGCCTCCGCGAGGAGCACCTCGTACAAAGCCACCGTGTCCGCGACGTCGCCCGGCGGGATGATGCGCACGGCCCGGCCGTTGTGATCGATGACGAAGTCACCGACCAGCGCCGGCCGGCCGAGATCGTCGAGCCGGACGGGCTTGCGCACGCCCCAGAAATCGACCATCGCTTCGTTGCCGTTCCGTACTTCCACGATCTGGCCGGGCACGCCTAGACACATGGGCCACCTCCGCTGCATGCAGCGTAAATCCGGAGACAGACGGGCCGGATGACTCGTCTCACGTGCCGAGGTGTCCCGGATCACAAATCGCGCGGCGGGCGACGCCTACGTTGACAGCATGAGAGTGCGCGATGCGATGACCCCCAGCCCCGCCAGTTGCGACCCCTCCACGACGCTCCGGCTCGTGGCCGGCCTGATGACCGATCACGACTGCGCCGCGATTCCGGTGACGGAATCGGGACGCCTGGTCGGGATCATCACCGATCGCGACATCACCATGCGCGGCGTGGCCCTGCACGACCACGTGGCGTCCCTCCCGACGCGCGAGTGCATGACCAGCCCCGTGATCGCCATCGGCCCGGACGAGCCGATCGAGAAGGCCGTGGAGCTTCTCACAGAGAATGCCATCCACCACCTTCCGGTGATCGACGACAAGGGGATACTCCTCGGCATCCTCGCGCAGTCCGACCTCGGACGGCGGATGACGAACCGCGACTTCGGACAGCTTGCGCGGAGCACCTCGATCCGCATGAAGTACGCCTACCGCCGCGCCGACGCGATCACGAGACGGGAGCATTGACCATGGGTAAGTTGGTGGTGGAATCGTGGGAGCAACTGCTCGCCGAAGAGCTGGCCGCGACGACGTTGGACCCGATGGACGACCCCATCGACGACTTCGGGATCGAGTATGAGGAGTGGGAAGAGCTGGACTGCGGCGGCGCGAAAGACTACGGTCGCGACCGGCACCGCTGGGAGCTCGACCCCGCCTCCGCCGAGGACTACCTCGACCGTCACTCGGGACGCCTCGGCCCGGCGCTACGCTGGCGTCACTTCGGGCACTGAACGGGGACCTATGGGACCTATGGGACCTATGGGACCTATGGGACCTATGGGACCTATGGGTAGCACGTTCTACTCATTCGTCCCATAGGTCCCATTCGTCCCATAGGTCTCATAGTCCCCGTAGGTCTCATAGGTCCCGTAGGTCTCATAGGTCCCGTAGGTCCCCGGCCACTCTTCGCGGTCTCATCTTCCAGCCCACGTAGGGCTTGGCCAGCTGCCGCAGCGTCCAGTTCTTCGCGCGATACGCGTAGTCCGCGAGTCCGGGGTCGACCAGTGCGGCCGCTTCCTCCGGTTGGACGACCAGCGATACCTCGATCGGAAGAATGCCGGTCGGGAGTCCGGCGCGCCGGCAGCTCTGGTGAAGGTACGCAAACACGTCCCGCATCGCGGACGGATTCGGCGGCGGAACGTTCTCCATCTCGCTGCCGATGGTGGGGCGGAAGATGCAGACGGTGGGAAACGCCCCGGCGTCGACGATGCGGTCGATGCCGCGCATGGTCGCCTCGATCGGCTCCACGCCGGCGATGATCTCACCCGACACGCGTCCCCGGCCGAGCTTTTTCGCCGTGTACTCCATGGCTTCGAAGAATGCCGACTGTCCGAGTGTCGCCGCCTTGCCCGGGCACAGGCGCGCGAACCAGGCCGGATCCTCGAACTCGTAGCAGAACGAGAAGTGATCCGTGCCCGCGGCGATCAGCTCGTCGTACTCGTAGAACTTGCGCCGCGGGACGGGCACCGCCTGGACGCCGATGAACCCGCCGACCTGCTCCCGGACCGCTTTCACGTACGGCTCGCACATCCGCAGGCCGTGCATCTGCTCGCGGTCGTCCTGCTCTTCGTAGTGGTAGCCGGTGTTGAAGTGGGTGAAGACCGACCCCGACTCCTGCTGCGCCGCGCGCGCGACCTCGACCACGTCGTCGACGTTCTTGCGCGTCTCCTCCGCCGTGCCGACGTTCTTGCCGGTCGTGCAGAACTTGCACGCGCCCGTGCCGGCGTCCATGAGATCGCTCTTCCAGTACAGGCAGCGGGCGCTGACGTAGATGCCGAGGTAGTTGCCCTGCAACACGCCGATGCGCGACATTTCGACGCCCGAAGACGTCCTCCGCGAGTACCACTCGGGCTCCGGCGGAATCTCGATCGGGTAGTGAACGCCGTTACGCGTGTCGATGACTGAATGCTCCTCGAGCACGAACGGCGACGCCTGTGCGAAGGGCTCGAGCACCGGCACGTTGACCCAGATGTCCTTCGGAGTCGCCGGGATGACGAGCTCCAGCCCCGACCCGAGGCCGGCGCGCGTGCGCGTGATGCGGCGTCCCGCGGCTTCGCTGATGCGCATGCCGCGGCAGAAAAGCTCGATCTCCAGCTCGACCGGTTTGAACATGATCACCAGTCAAGACTCGCCTGCTTCCGCGGGGTATGACGAACATCACATGGTCTTGTGATTCGAGCTACCACGGAAGAATCGGCCAAGAGTCACATTGGCGGCATGACGCGAGAAGAAGCGATCGCGCGCATTCGCGAAACACTGGTCACCCTCACGGATGAAGAGAACTGCACGTGCAAGATCGCCGCGGAGCGCGGGATCTTCTGCAAAGGATTCCGGCAATTCACAGACAAGGAACTGCGCGAGCGCTACTGGTGGATCGTGCGCAAGCGCCCGGACATCACCCGCGCCGAGCTGGAAGCGATCGCCAACGACTGGCAGCTCGCGCAACAGGACGTCCGCGAGATTCCCGTCGCCTGCGACGTGCAGACGAAGGTCCACGACACCTGCCGAGGCTGGAACGACTTCTCGAACGAGCAGCTGGGTGCGTACGTGAAGCAGCTCACGGGAGAGGAAGTGAGAATCGTTTGAGTGCTGAGTGCTGGGTGCTGGGTGCTGGGCGGGCGGGACTCAGCACTCAGCACTCAGCACTCAGCACCTAAAATGACCGCCATTGTGACCGCACCCTACCCCGCCCACTTCGAATCCGACGTCCTACTCCGCACGGGGCGGACGCTGCGCATCCGCCCGGTGCGCCCCGAGGATCGCCAGGACGTGCTCGAGCTGTTTCGAGGGATGTCGCGCGACAGCCTCTACATGCGGTTCTTCGACATGCGCACGCCCGACGCGGCGTTGCGCGATTCGCCGACCGACGTGGACTACGACCGCGACTTCGGCGTCGTCGGGGAGCTTGGCGGAGGGATCGCCGCGATCGCGCACTACTTCCGCTCTCCACGCAATCCGAAGGTGGCGGAGGTCGCATTCACGACCGCCGACCGGGCCCAGGGCTGCGGGATCGGCACGCTCCTGCTCGAGAAGCTCGCTCAGATCGCGCGCACGAAGGGCATCGAGATGTTCCGCGCGGAAGTGCTGCCCGACAACCAGAAGATGCTCGATGTCTTCCTCTGCTCCGGCTTCGAGGTAACCAGCAAGACCGCCGACGGTGCCGTCGCGGTGTCGTTTCCAATCGAGCGCACCGAGGCCTTCGACGACGCGACCGCGGAGCGCTCGCAGAAGGCGGCATGGGCATCGATGGAGTCGATCTTCTCGCCGAAGTCGATCGCCGTCGTCGGCGCATCGCGCAAGCCGGGAGCGCTCGGCACGGAGATCCTGCGCAACCTGAAGAACACCGGCTTCCACGGCCCGCTCTATGTGATCAATCCGAAAGTCGATGAGCTCGACGGCGTCCCGTCCTTCCCGTCGCTGCAGGCCATCGAGGGACCGGTCGACCTCGCGATCATCGTCGTTCCGAAGGAGCACGTGGAGGCGGTCATCGATGACTGCGTGGCCAAGCCGGTCGGCGCGGTCGTGGTCATCACCGCGGGTTTCGGCGAGACCGGTCCGGATGGGCGCGAGCTCGAGCAGAAGCTGCTGCAGAAAGTGCGTGCGGCCGGCATCCGCATGGTCGGCCCGAACTGCATGGGCGTGCTGAACACCAACCCCGCGGTGAACATGCACGCAACCTTCACGTCGCTCTACCCGAACCGCGGCGGGATCGCGATGTCGAGCCAGAGCGGCGCCCTCGGCCTGGCCATCCTCGAGCACGCGAAGGCCCTCAACCTCGGCTTCTCCACCTTCATCTCCGTCGGCAACAAGGCGGACGTGTCCGGCAACGATCTCATTCAGTACTGGGCCGAGGATCCGAACACGGACGTGATGCTTCTCTATCTCGAGAGCTTCGGGAACCCCAAGAAGTTCGGCGAGATCGCGCGGCGCGTGGGGATGCGCAAGCCGATCGTGGCGGTGAAGGCGGGCCGCTCGAGCGCGGGCGCGCGAGCGGCGTCGTCGCACACCGGCGCGCTGGCGACGAGCGACACGATCGTCGACGATCTGTTCCGGCAGTCGGGCGTCATTCGCACTCAGACCCTCGAGGAGCTGTTCGACGTCGCCGCGCTCCTCGCGAACCAGCCGCTGCCCCTCGGCCGCCGCGTCGGGATCGTCACGAACGCGGGCGGCCCGGGCATCCTCGCGTCGGATGCCTGCGAAGGAAACGGGCTCGAGATCCCGCAGCTCGGCGAGGAGCGCAAGGCGAAACTGCGCGAGTTTCTCCCCCCCGCCGCGAGCGTCGGGAACCCGGTCGACATGATCGCATCGGCCACCGCGGACGACTACCGCCGCTCGATCGGCGTGCTGCTCGCGGATCCGACGATCGATTCGATTCTCGTGATCTACATCCCGGTATTCGCCACCGACGCGGAAGGCGTGATGTCCGTGATCGGCGAGTGCGGCGCCGAGGCGCTCGCGGCCGGCAAGACCATGCTCGCCACGTTCATGAGCACGCAGGGCACGCCGGCTGCGCTGGCTCCCGTGCCGTCGTATCGCTTCCCCGAGCGGGCTGTAACGGCTCTGGCGCGCGCGACGAAGTACGCGGAATGGCGCCGCAGCCCGCGCGGATCGGTGATCCGCTTCGAGGACTTCGATCGCGAGCAGTTGCGTTTGATCGTCGATCGTTGCCTCGCGAAGGGCGGCGGCTGGCTCGATCCGCTCGACGCGAATGCGATGCTGCTCGCGGCGCACATCCCGACGGCGCTCGAGGAGGCGGTGACGAACGTGTACGACGCCGTGAGCGCCGCGATGCGCATGGGCTTTCCGGTCGCGCTCAAAGCGCAGGGCCCGCTGCACAAGACGGAGGCGGGCGGCGTGAAGCTCGGCCTGCAGGACGAGACCGAGGTGCGCGAGGCGTATCTGGAGATGACCTCACGCCTCGGCGACCAGATGACCGGCGCAACGATCCAGCAGATGGTCGCCGGTGGCGTGGAGGTGATGGTCGGTGCCATGGCCGATCCGATGTTCGGTCACCTCTTGGTCTATGGCGCGGGCGGCACGCTGGTCGAGCTGCTGTCCGATGTTGCGTTCCGCATCCACCCGCTCACCGACGCGGACACGGAGGACATGCTGAACGAAGTGCGCTGGTCGAAGCTCCTGGCCGGCTTCCGCGGCGCACCGCCGTCGGACGTCGGCGCATTGCGCGACATCCTCATGCGCCTGTCGCATCTGCTGACGGTGTGCCCCGAGATCCGCGAGGTGGACCTCAACCCCGTGAAAGTCCTGCCCAGTGGCGCAGCCACGGTGGATGCGCGGATCCGTATCGAGGCGGTCGCGCCGGCCGTGCCGACGCGGCGGATCTCGTACTGACGCCCCTGTCCGGAATCGCCTCTCCCCGCCAGAGCGGGGAGAGGCCGTGGCTATTCCTACTCTCGTTCCAGGTGCTCCAGGCGCGTCTGCATCTCCTCGATCGTCTTCTGCTGTTCCTGGATCACTTTGGTGAGCACGGCGACGACGTCCATCGATGAGAGTCCCTTCCGGTCGGCCGTGGCGACGATCTCCGGGACGTCCTCGGCGATGAAGCCGACCTGCGTGTCGCCTGGATTCGACTTGTAGGCGAAGGTCACCGGCTGAAGGGATCGCAGAGCGTCGAACGCGGCGGCGCCATCGAGACCGCGAATGTCCTGCTTCACTGCGCGGCTCGAGGCGTTGATCCAGTTGCCGCCGTCGAGGCGCGCGCCGCTGCTGTGGTGGATCGGAAACGACGGGAAGGCGACGCCGAGACCGATCCGGGCGCTGGCATCGATGACGAACGCGCTGGTCGGTGCACCGGTACGAACGATGAGAGGGCTCGTCAGCGCGATCGCGTCGTGGACCACGAAATTGAAGTTGTTGCCGAACATGTCCCAGGCGTGGGCATTCACGCCGCTCTGTTCGAGGCGGATGGTCGGCGTACCGCTGCCGATGATGTGCAGGTCCTTGGCCGGCGTCGACGTGCGGAAGCCGATGCGTCCCGTGCTGTCGAGATAGAGTGAATTGCTCGGCGTACCGCCTTCGATCAGCAGGGGCACCGTCACCGCCGTGAGGTCTTCGACGAAGAACTTGTTCGCGCCGCCGCTGAACGTGTCGTTGGCGCTGAGCTGCCAGTCGGTGGTCGCGAAGCCCGCGGAGGCGGAGGTGTCTTCGAATTTCAGTCGCGTGTTGTTCTCTTTCATCTTCATCGACGCAAAGCCGTAGGACTCGGAGCTCGTGCAGTCGAAGCCCGCGCAGACGCCCCCTCGGGCCGAGACGTCGTCGGTGAAGAACGTGTTCGCGCCCGGGTTGGCGGGCGGCCGGGCGTTGGCGGCCGGAGAGCGGGGGCCTGCGGCATCCTCGACGAGATCCGGCGACACGACCATTCCGCCGGCGATGGTGAACGATCCGGACTGTACGACGACGGCGTCCAACCCGGCCTCGCGCTGGATCCGCAGCATCGTGCGCTCATCGCCGGACGCACGCGCGGCGGCGAGCCTGGCCTTCACCGGAGGCGCGACGTGCGGCACGACGCGCATCTCGTACGAGTACATCCCGTCACGTCCCAGAGCCTCCGCGCGCAACATGGGACTGCTGCCGGCGGGGAACGTCTCGGTGACCACCCGACCGTCTGGGTGCTGCACGGAGAGCACGAGCGCCGCGTGATCGACCACCGGGTGCCACTCGATGCCCGTCGCGCTCATCGCGGCTCGCCCGATCGGCTGATGGTGCGGGCCGGCGGCGTACGCGCCGAGCGGAATCACGGCCAGGGCCAGGATGATGAGAGGGAGAGAGAACCGGACTTTCTTATGTCGCATCTTTGCCTCCTCTTGGTGATGAGAGAGATTCGCAGTTCGCGGGCACCGTCGAATGCCCGCCGGACGGAGGTCTTTGTTCGAAGGGCATTCATTATAGGGCTACGGTGCGGACAGCGCGGAGGAGCGGCCACGTCCATCCTCGTGACCGTCGAGCCGCCGGTGCGCAAGCGCACTCACGTTTTCAAGCGCTGGTGACGTGCCGGAAGGCGGAGCAACCAGCGCTGCCGGCCGTGCCGGCCCCGGCCCGGCCGGCTACTTCACGATCACGCCTTTTCGCTCCCGGCCGTTCATCTTCACCGTCACCCCTTCCTCGAGCCGGAGATGGCGCACGAGCGTGGTCTCGTGCACCGCGCGCTGTGAGGCGAGCCAGTCCCAGTCGACGAAGCTGTCGCGCACGCGCTCATTCACCGAGAAGTAGCCGACCTGGAAGGCGGTGAGGTTCTGGAAAAAGTGCGAGCCTTGCGAGGGGTCGATGCTCAGATCGCGGAAGCCAGCCTCGACGATTGCGCGCGCGCCGCAGATGTGGTCCCAGCGCACTGGGATTCCGAGGAGAGGGTCGAGACTGCCCCAGCGTCCGGGGCCGATGAGGAGGTAGTCGCGACCCTCGTCGAGCAGGCGCGAGTTGATGTGCGCCACCTCGCGCGCGGCGTCGCGACTGCGCGAGCGCTCGAAGGTGTCGATGCCGACGACGACGATGTCGCGCAGATCGCGGATCACGCCGTGGCCGAGAACCTGATCGCTCCGGCAGAGGAGGCGATCGAGGGGCATATCGGTGAGACTGAGCTCGTCCATCTCGCGACTCAGCACGAGCGGCCGCATCTGCAGCACGCCGAGCTTCTTCGGATTCGCCGCGAGGCCGACCGCGAACTCGATCTCCACCGGCGTCCCCATCCCCCGGGAGCCGATCCGGCAGAGCTCATCGAGCGCTTCCGCAAGCGGAATCAGCCGGTTGCGGAGGATCGGCGCGAACGTGACCACGCGCGTGCCCTCGCGCGAGATGCCGTCGTACAGCGCGTCGTTCTCCGCCGAGTAGGTCGAGCCCACCCAGTACAGCATCCCGTCCTCCTCGGCCGTCCGCAGGTCGAACGAGAGGATGCGCTCGTCTTCGATTCCAGAGGGCAGAGGGCAGAGCGCAGAGGGCAGAAGAAACGTCTCCTTCTGCGCTCCGCCCTCTGCCTCGTGCGCTCCAACCGGCATCTCAAGCGCGTAGAACGATCTCTGCGTCTCGCGGAGAAACTCCTGCAGATGGTCCGGGGAGCTCGGGCAGAAGCGCACCGTCGCGCCCCCTTCTACGATGGTCTTGCCGAGGCCGAGGGCGACCGCCACGATGCCGTCGTCGGGCTGCTGCGGGCCGGCCGGATAGAAGTTGTAGGACCGCGCGACGCCGGAGATCCCGGGATAGAACCGTGGGCCGTGCGCGGCGCCCACCATCCGCTGGACGATCACGGCCATCTTCTCGTCTTCCATCCGCAGGGAACAGACTTTGATGTACTCACGAGCGGCGCGATAGAACGTCGACGCGTACACGCGCTTGATCGCCGTCAGCAGCTCGTTCAGACGCACGGCGACGTCCGCGTCCGCGTTCGGGATCATGTAGGTCTGATAGATCCCGGCGAAAGGATGGAACTGCGTGTCCTCGAGCAGGCTCGACGACCGCACCGCCAGCGGCTCGTGCATCAGCCCGAGCAACTCGGTCAGGCGCTCGACGGTCTCGCGCGGGAATCGCGGCGCGGCGATGAAGCGGTGCATGATCTCTTCGTCGCTCTTCGCCGCCAGCGCGAACGCGTGCAGGTCGTTGTCGCGCAGAAACTCATCGAAGACATTCGTGCCGATGACGATTCCCGGCGGCACGTCGATGACGAGCCCCGAGTATTTCGTACGCAGATCCTCCATCGAGAGCAGCGTGTTGAGGAACGCCAGTCCGCGCGCCTTTCCGCCGACCGATCCTCCCCCCATGCGCGCAAATGAGCTGGCCGGATCGAAGGTGCCTTTCGAGAACTCCGTGAGTACTCCGCGCTGCCGCGACGCGCGATGCTCGTGCAACTGGCGGATGATGAACTCGCGCATCTCGGCGACGCTCGCGTAATCCGACACTCTCCGCGGACGGAGCCGCGCCGCGAGATCGAACTCCGTCCGGGCTTTGAACCAGTTGGAAAAATCGTTGCGCAAGGCGTGACGCTCGAGGCTCTCCTCAGGGACGACCTGGAGTTGCTCCTCGAGCGACTGCAGATCCGTCGCGCGCGCGACCTCGGTCCCATCCGGGAGGCGGAAGACGAAGTCGCCGAACGAGAAATACTCGCGCAGGAAACGGCGCATGTCGTCGCGCAGGGTCGGCGAGTCTTTGGCGAGGAACATCGCCCCCGCCTCTTCCGCGTCGGCAGCCAGCTCGGGATTCGTCGACTGCAGGAGTACCGGGATGTCCCAGAAACGCGCCTTGACCTCTTTCGTGAAGGCGATGCCCGCCCTCGGATCGTGGACGCCGTAGCGGCTGAACCCGGCGTCCGTGATCACTCCGGTCACGTGCTCCTGGTACCTCTCGAGGCAGCGCATCGCCTCTTCCCACGTCGACGAGACCAGGATTTTCGGGCGGGCGCGCATGCGCAGCGCGCGATGGGCGGCGTTGAGCCCCTCGGAAACGAGACGCTGCGAATGGCGAATCACCTCGGAGTACAGCAGCGGCAGGAAGAACGACGTGTAGCGAATGCTGTCTTCGTTCAGAAGGATGCACTGCACCCCGAAGCGCTCCGTGTCCTCGGGCGCGTTCAGCTCGTCTTCCAGGTTCTTGATGATCGCGATCAGCAGCCGGAAATCGCCCTGCCAGATGAAGACCCGATCGAAGTCGGACGTCCCCTGGTGCGTGACCAGGTCCGAGAGCTCGCGCTTGTCGTACGCAAGCAGCACGATCGGCATCTCCCCGCCGCGCGCGCGGATCTCGCGGGCCAGACGCAGCGGCGTCGTGTCGTCGATGTGGAGGGTGGTGATGACGAGGTCGAAGCGATGCTCGCCGTTCTCGAGAAGCTCCAGCGCCTCTCTGCCGCTGGCCACACGCGTGAGCTCGGGCGTGTGCGAGAGCTGCAGACCCTGGTATTCGATGTGGATCTGCTCGTAGAGCAGCCCCTCCTCTTCGAAGAGGTAGAAATCGAACAGGCTCGACACGAGGAGGATGTCCCGGATGCGTCGACGTTCGAGCTGATGAAAGTCCTGATGCATCGCTTCAGGGCGCAGGGGGCAGGGCGCAGGGCGCAGAAGACGAGACCGCGCCGCGGGGCATCTCTTCGGCCCCCTGCGCCCGGCCCCCTGCGCCCCCGTCCGTCACACCACTCCCTGGTCCCTCATCGCATCGGCGACCTTCAGGAACCCGCCGATGTTGGCGCCGTTGACGTAGTTCCCCGGCGTTCCGAAGCGGTCCGCGGTGTCGACGCACGTCCGGTGGATGCGGCGCATGAGGTCGTGCAGCTTCTGGTCGACCTCCTGGCGCGACCAGGACATGCGCATGCTGTTCTGGCTCATTTCGAGGCCGGACGTCGCGACGCCGCCAGCGTTCGCGGCCTTGCCCGGTCCGTAGAGAATCGCGGCGTCGAGGAAAAGATCGACGCCGGCCGGCGTCGTCGGCATGTTTGCTCCCTCGGCGACGCAGTACACGCCGTTCTTCAGCAGATTTGCAGCATCCTTCGCGTTGATCTCGTTCTGCGTTGCGCTCGGGAATGCACAGTCGGCCTTCATGTCCCACAGCGGGTTGTGGTCCGCGCCGCCGGCGAACGCCGTGTAGGTCGCTTCCTTGAAATGGTCGGCATATTCGGCAATGCGGCCGCGGCGGATGTTCTTGAGGTCCATCATCCAGTTCAGCTTCTCGCGGTCGATGCCCGACTCGTCGTAGACGAAGCCGTTCGAGTCCGACATCGTCACGACCTTGCCGCCGAGGTCGAGGATCTTCTCGATCGTGTACTGGGCGACGTTGCCGCTGCCGGAAACCAGGCAGATCTTTCCGTCCAGCGACTTGCCGCGCGTGGCCAGCATCTCCGACGCGAAATACACCGCGCCGTAGCCGGTCGCCTCCGGACGGATCAGCGAGCCGCCCCAGTTCAGACCCTTGCCCGTGAGCACGCCGGTGAACTCGTTGCGCAGCTTCTTGTACATGCCGAAGAGGTAGCCGATCTCGCGTCCGCCGACGCCGATGTCGCCCGCGGGCACGTCGGTGTCCGCACCGATGTGGCGGAACAGCTCGGCCATGAACGCCTGGCAGAAGCGCATGATCTCGTTGTTGCTCTTCCCCTTCGGATCGAAGTCGGAGCCGCCCTTGCCGCCGCCCATCGGCAGCGTGGTGAGGCTGTTCTTGAAGACCTGCTCGAAGGCGAGAAACTTCAGGATGCCGAGATTGACCGAGGGGTGAAAGCGCAGGCCACCCTTGTAGGGCCCGAGGGCGCTGTTCATCTCGATGCGGAACCCGCGGTTGACGCGGATCTCGCCGCGATCGTCGAGCCAGGGGACGCGGAACATGATGATCCGTTCGGCCTCGACCATCCGCTCCAGAATGCGCGCCGCACGGTACTCAGGATGCCGCTCCAGGACGATCCCGACGGATTGCGCGACTTCGAAAACGGCCTGGTGAAACTCCGGCTCGGCCGGATTCTTCGCCTTCACCTCGGCCATGAAATCCTCGACGAAAGGAGAGACCTTCTCCTTCGCCGTCACTTCCTCGACGTACGTCATACTTCGCCTCCACAACTGGTTGACGCGTTTACGAGGGCAGACGGAACCTCACCGATTGTATTGGATCATAGCCTGTCCCGGAGGCGGTGACGGCCCTCACACGTCCGTCGTCGAGGCGCCAAGTTGCAAAGTCTCAAAGTCTCAAAGTCTCAAAGTCTCAAAGACCCACCCGCCCGGGATCCTGCCGGTTGGGCGGTGGCCTCTTTGAGACTTTGAGACTTTGAGACTTTGAGACTTTGAGACTCGAGGACTCGAGGACTCGGCGATCTACCGCTTGTGCTTGGCCTCGATCTTCGCCAGTCCGGCGTCCAGATCGGCGCGTGACAGCCACCGTCCACGCACCATGACGCCGGAGATTTTCGCGACGTTGGCGATGTCGGTGAGCGGGTTCGCATCCACGAGGACGAGGTCGGCGCGGCGGCCGGGCTCGATCGTTCCGAAGGAGTCCTGCTTCGCGAAGTAGTGGCCCACGTTGACCGTGCCGCTCTTCAGGATCTCGTACGGCGACATTCCTGCCTCGCGCATCCGCAAGAGCTCGCGGTGAAGCGAAAAGCCGGGGACGCTGAACTGCTGCGGCGCGTCGGTGCCCATGAGGATCTTCACGCCGCCCCGATTGAGCGCGCGGAGGATGGTCGTGCGCGCGGCGATGACGTTCTTCGCCGGTTCCCGCGGCATCTGCGTCAGACGCTGCTGGAACGCATTCGACCATTGATCGACCGCGGCCTGGGGCACGTACTTCAGCTCGCCGTAGCCCTTCAGGGTCTCGAGTGGGATCGTGCCGTAGAGCACTTCCCACAGCGCCGAAGTCGGGACGATCCACACACCCGCGTCCTTCGACTTCTTCACGATCGCCGCGAGCCGCTTCCCGTCGACGGGACCCTTCTCCGCCTCGAGCAATTCCGCGTAGCCGTCGATGTGATCGAACGTCTCCTGGCCCATCGCGATCGCGTGCTCGAGTCCGACCTCGGCCGGCACGTGGCCGCCGAAACGGATCCCTTCCTCGCGCGCGGTCTTCGCCAGGGCGTCGTACTCGTCGCGCGTGAGGCCGGGATGGACCTTCAGCAGGTCCCATCCCTCCTTCTTCTGCGCGCGGACCTTGTCGATCGCTTCCTGGGGCGAGTTGATGCTCTGGCCGTTGAACGACGGCCCGGCGAGGTAGAGGTTCGGCGCCACGATCTCGCCCCGCTTCGCCTGCTCGCGCAGCTCGAGCTGCCCCGCGTGACCGAGCATGCCCCGCACGGTCGTGATGCCGCTGGCGACATAAAGGAACAACGTGTCCTCGGTCGCGCCGTTGGGAGCATTGGCCGGCGGCACGTGTCCGTGCATCTCGGCCAGGCCGGGCATGAGGAACTTGCCCGTGCCATCGACGACCTTCGTCCCGTCCGGCATCTTCGCGAGACGCGCGGACACGGTCTCGATCACGCCGTCGCGGACGACGACGTTCTGCTTCTCCGCAACTTTCGACGACGTCATGGAAACGACATTCACGTTGCGGATGACGATCGTCTCGGCGAGCGCAGGGGTAGCGACAGCGAGTGCGAGGACAAAGGCGCGCATGGTTCCGAGAGGTTACGGGAACGCGCCGCACGCGTTACGAACGAATCCGCAAACTGTCGAGTGCAGAACGAACGCGGCGCGTGAAGGCTTGCCGTGACGGCCGCGGGCTTCCACCCCGCGCGCCGGCGCGCCGCCGAGATCCGTCCCGGGGCGAAGATCGATGGTCACCTGCGGTACTGCGCCCGCACCCACGCCGCGTCCGCTTCGCCCAGCGCCTCGCCCGCCCCCGCCGCTGCTTCCACCTGCCGCACGTTGCGCTGGCCCAGCAGCACGCAGGCGGTCGGGTTGCCCGTGAGCAGCGCGCCGGTGACGGCGTGCAGCACGTTCATCCGCGCGCCCACCGTCTGCGACGCGCGTTTGTAGCGCGCGATCGCCTCGGGGTCGCGGAAGTCGGCGATGGTGCCGCGGAAGTCGCCTTCCCCGAACTCCACCGGCGCGTCGTACTTGCCCAGGAGGAGGCCGTGCTTGAGCGGCGAGAAGAATGCGACGCCGAGGTCGTGCGCGTCGACGTAGGCCTTCAGGCCGCTCGATTCGTAGTCGTCATCGACGAGATTGCGGTACGGCTGCACGGCATCGGGATCGGCCCGCTCGATGTACTTCAAGATCTGCGACGCATCCCAGTCCGACAGGCCGATGAAGCGCACCTTCCCCTCGTCGCGCAGGCGATGCATGACTTCGAGCGCGCCGTCGAAATACGGGCCGAAGTTGCAGTGGTGGAAGTAGTGGAGATCGATCACGTCCGTGCGCATGTTGCGCAACGAGCGCTCCGCCTGCGCGCGCATGAACGCCGGATCGTACGGATGATTCGCCGGGCCGTATACGTACCCGAACTTCGTCGCGAGAAAGATCTCTCCGCGCGGCACCTGGGTCCACACCTTGCCGATCAGCTCCTCGGCGTGACCATCGCCGTAGGCATCGGCCGTGTCCCAGTGCGTCATCCCCGCGCGATAGGAGGCGACGAGCGCCTCCGTCGCCTGTGCGTCGTCGTGACCGCTCCAGCCGACGGACTCGCCGCGTTCGGTGACACGCGGACCACCATGACCCCACGTGCCGAGGCTGATCGCGGGAACATCGACGTTCGTGCGGCCGAAACGGATTTTTCTCATGGCGGCGGAGTGTATTCCAAGCAGCCCCTTGACTCTTCCCGCCCGCTGAATGACCATTCAGCCGCCTATGGCGCGCCACCCCACTCCCCCGCCGCCCACCACCGAGCACGATGCGTTCAGCGGGACGTCGAAGCGGGAGCGGATCCTCCGCGCGGCCGTCGACGTCTTCGCGGAGCACGGGTACTTCAACGCCAAGGTCGCCCAGATCGCTAAAGCCGCGGGGGTGGCGGATGGGACCATCTACCTCTACTTCGACGGCAAGGAAGACTTGCTCATCACGATCTTCCGCGAACACACGCGCAGCTATCTCCAGTCCCTGGAGCAGGCGATGGCGAACATCAACCGCGCCGAGGACCGGCTACGGACGGCCGTGCGCCACCACCTCGAGACCCTCGGCCGCGACCGTGCCCTCGCCGTGGTCTCCCAGGTCGAGCTCAGGCACAGCCTCAAGTTCCTGAGCCTCTTCTCGCAGCAGGAGGTAGCGGACTACCTGAACGTCATCCGAAAGATCGTCGAGCAGGGGCAGGAGGAGGGCGCGTTCCGCCGGAACGTCCACCCTCAGCTCGCGGCGAAGGCGATCTTCGGCGTCCTCGATGAGATGGTCACGTCCTGGATGCTCTCGGAAAAGGACTACGACCTGGCCGCGCAGAGCGAACAGGTTGCCGATCTGATTCTGACGGGACTGTTGTAGAAAAGTTGGGAGTTGCGAGTGCGGGTGCGACCCGGCATGATCGGACGCTTCGACGATGACGCTCTCGGAACTCGCAACCCGCAACTCGCAACGGCTCTCCCGCGGGGACTGGCTGTTCATCGCGCTCTGTCTCGCCCTCGCTGCCGGTTGCGTCGCCGTCGTCGCCCGCTATTTCCAGACCGCGTTCCCCGAGGCGAGCATCGACTTCAAGGTGGACCGGAGCTCGTCGCGGCCGATTGCGGAGAAGCTGCTCGCCGCCTAGCGCGTCGACGTGCGCGGGATGAAGCACGCGGTGCGCTTCGACGCCGACACGCAGGCCCGGATCTTCCTCGAGCGCACCCTCGGCCTCGAGCGCGCGCAGAGCGTCCTGCGCGATGACGTGCGCGTCTGGTACTGGCATCACCGCTGGTTCGAGCCGCTCCGCGAGGAGGAGCTGAGCGTCGACGTCGCGCCGACCGGCGAGATCGTCGGCTACACGCACAAGCTCCCCGAGGACCGCACCGCCTCGGGTGAGGGAGACCCGCTGCGCTTCCTCGGATCGATCGGCGTTCGCGACACCCTCACTCTCGTCTCGACCAGCGAGAGGAGCCTGCCCAGGCGCGTCCAACGGATCTACACCTTCGAGTCGCGCCGCATCCGTCCGGCGGGTGCGGTCTACCGCCACACCGTCACCATCGACGGCGACGTCGTGACCGGCTACTCGCAACAGCTCAAAGTGCCGGACTCTTGGATGCGCTCGTATCAGGAGCTGCGCTCGAAGAACCGTGCCGCCGGCTCGGTCGACATGATCCTGAACATCGTCATCATGATCGCCGCGGTCGTCGTGTTCATCGTGCGGCTGCGGCGTGGCGATCTGCCGATCCGGTTTCTCCTCGCCGTCGGCGGCGCGACGATCGTCATCGTCGGCCTGGTCTCGCTGAACTCGATGCCATCGCAACTGGCGTGGTACGACACGACGACCTCCTATCCCGCGTTCATCGGCCAGTTGATCTTCAACGGCGTGATGCAGTCTCTCGGCCCGGCACTACTGCTGATCGTGATCTGCGGCGCGGGCGAGGTGCTGTATCGCGAGCGCCTCCCGAATCAGCTGGCCATGCCGCGTCTCTGGACGCGGAAGGCGCTTGCATCGAGGCGCGTCTTTCTCTCGCTGGTTCTCGGCTACGCGCTCGTGCCGCTGTTCATCGCCTACCAGGTCGTCTTCTATCTCGTCGCCAGGAAATTCGGCGCGTGGGCGCCGGCGGATGTGCCGTACGACGACATGCTGAACACGGTGCTGCCGTGGGCGGCGGTGGTGTTCGCCGGCTTCTTTCCGGCGATGAGCGAGGAGTTCCTCTCCCGCGCGTTCTCGATTCCGTTCCTGCAGCGCATCCTTCGCTCGCGCTGGTTCGCGATCATCCTCGCCGGATTCATCTGGGGATTCGGCCATTCGATGTATCCGAACCAACCCTTCTGGATTCGGGGCGTGGAAGTCGGCATCGCCGGAATCGTAGCCGGCGTGCTGATGGACCGGTTCGGGCTGCTGCCATTGCTGATCTGGCACTACACGATCGACGCCGTCTATACCGCTACGCTGCTGTTCGCGTCGGGGAACACGTACTACGTCGTCTCCGCGGGAATCGCGAGCCTCATCTTCGCCGTGCCCCTCATCCTGGCCATCCTTTTCTACATCCGGAATCGCGGCTTCGTTCCGGACGACGATCTGACCAACGCCACGATGCCAACGGCACCGCCGCCGAAGAAAGACGAAGCGGCGGCGGTCGTCGCGCCACAGTTCCCCGAGGCAATGCGCCTCACGCGCACGCGCGTGTACCTATGCATCGCGGTCGTCCTCATCGCCGTGGCCGCAATGATCTTCCGACCGGCCTCGCCTTCCGACGCGATGGACTACCGCATCACGAAGGAGGAGGCCAAACGAATCGCCACGTGGCACGTGCAGCGGCCGTTCGCACGCGTCATCGCGCTGCCCGTCGAAGGCTTCCGCTCGTGGGACCGCGAGTCGCCGCGCGAGGACGGCGGCGCGCCGGGAGGCTTCGACGAGATCGCCGCGACGTATCTCGTGCAGAAGGGCGTCTCCATCCCCGACCTGATCGCCATCTTCCGCCAGAAGATCGAGGCCGGGACGTGGATGGTCCGCTTCTTTACGCCGACGAAGAAGGAAGAGGTGTTCGTCGAGGTCGATCCGCGCACGTCGCGGCTGGTCGGCTATCACAAATACCAGGACGAGGCGAAGGCCGGGCCGTCGCTGTCGCAGGAGGCGGCCATCGCGCTGGCGAGTCGCGCCTTCCGCGTGTACGGGATCGATCCTGGCGACTTCGAGCTGAAGGAATCGCTCTCGTACCTGCAGCCGAGTCGCCTCGACTGGTTGTTCCACTTCGACGAGCGCACCGCTCTCGGGTCATTGTCGACCGACCAAGGTGCCTACCGCCGCGTGACCGTGCGCGTCGCGGGCAATGAGGTGACGCAGTTCAACAAGACCATCAAAGTGCCGGAGAGCGTCTATCGCGAGGCAGCCACGCAGACGCTGCTGAACGTCATCGTCTTCGTGTTGATGATCGTCGGGATCGTGACCCTGGCGGCCATCGTCATCGCCGGGCTGGTCATTGCCAGCCGGGCGCAAGGACTGCCCTGGCGGCGCGCGCTGCGCTGGACGGTCGCCCTGTCGATCATTCCGATCGCGAACATCGCGTCGCGCTACGAGTCGCTGCTGTTCGGCTACTCGACGAGCGTGGCCTGGGAAACGTTCCAGGTCAGCCTGATCACGAAGTTCGTGACGGACGTGGGGTTGCAGGTCGGGGTGATCTTCCTCGCGCTCGCTGCTCTCGAGGCCGCGGTACCGTACGCACTCAGCGTCGTGACGGCCGACGGAAGGGCGCGATTCGGAAAAAGCGCCGTGGTCGCGGCGCTGACGGCCATCGGCGTCCTCCTCATCGCCGACACGGTGACGCGCGTGGCCGCGCACGCGATGCCGTGGATCGGCGAGGTGACGCTCGCCGCGCCGCGCGAAGTCGCGACGCTCCTCCCCGCGTTGACCGAAGGCGGAAGCGCCCTCACATCGGCGATCGTGGTCTCGGCGGCGATCGCGCTGTACGCCCTGGCGCTGCAGCGCTGGGCGGCCCCCATCACGATCGTGGCCGTGTTCCTGGCCACGCTCGATCCCCTCGCGACGATGCAGCAGGCTCCGGCGATGCTCGTGCGCAGCCTGCTGTTCGCGCTGATCGTCTGGGGTCTGGCCCGCTACGTCCTTGGCGCAAATCCACTGGCGTGGCCGCTCTTCATCCTCATCGGCTCGATGCTGCAGACGGCGGCCATGCTGGCCCGACACAGCCGTCCCGATCTGCTCGCGAACGCGCTGGCCCTGGTCGTCTTCGCCGCCGCGGCGGCCGTGTGGGCCCTGAGGGGCGATGGTAGAAGCAATGCCCGAGTCGTTTGAGTCCCGACTCATGCGGTGGAAGTTCAACCTCTTCCCCGCCTACCGCGGCAGCGGTGCGCGCGTGACGTACGTCGCCGCCGACTTCCGCGAGCTGAGGGTCCGGCTGCCGCTGACGTGGCGGTCGCGCAACGTCGTCGGAACGATCTTCGGCGGCTCCATGTACGCCGCGGTCGACCCCATGTACATGCTCATGCTGATGCGTTGCCTCGGCCGCGACTACATCGTCTGGGACAAGGCCGCCTCGATCCGGTTCCGCAAGCCGGGCCGCACCACGCTCCTCGCGACGTTCCGGCTCGACGACGCCGAGCTCGACGCCATCCGTTCCGCAACGGCCACCGGCGAGCCCGTCAACCGCACCTACAAAGTGGATCTTCTCGATGCCGAAGGAGTGGTTCACGCAAGCGTCGAGAAGGTGATCTACATAAGGAGAAAATGAGCCGGTACTCGGTTGGCGGTTGGCAGTTGACGGTTGGCGGGCCCACCAATCGCCAACATTGGAAGAACACCAGCCCTCGAGCGCACGCGGTCGATCGCGGAGAACCAAGGTACGATGGTTCCATGACAAGCGTGCGAAAGAAAGAGCCTGAGCACGTCCACGAGGAATACGATCTCACTGAAGCGGAAGAGGCAGAGCTCGACGAATCGATGGCGCAGATCGAGCGAGGCGAATATGTCGACTGGGACGATCTGCGCGAAGAGCGTCGCCGTCGCCGTCACCCGTGAGTCGCTACCGCGTCAGGTTGTCTTCCAACGCCATCCGACAGCTGGATCGCGCTTCTGCGTGGTGGCGTGAGCACCGGGACAAAGCACCTGACGCATTCGATCAAGACACAGACGCGGCATTCGAACTGCTGCGGTCCAATCCCCTCGCTGGTACGCCGATCCGGGCACGCCGTCCGGCGTGCGGCGTCTGTGGTTGGAGCGCATCGGCTATTTCGTCTACTACCGTTTTCAGGAGAACGGACTGGTGATGATTCTCGCGCTGTGGCACGCCTCGCGCGGTTCCAGGCCACGCGTGTAATCAGCCTTGCCGGCTGGAAGCCGGCGTATCGGCCGGCAGGATGCCGCTCCGCAGGGCGTCCGCAATCTCCGCGGCGTGCGAGAAAACGCAGGCGTGGGCGCCGGGCACGGGGACCACCGGCATACACCTGCGGTCGGGCAGGGGATCGCGTTCGCCGGCGAGGACAAGCGCGTCGTGGGACGCGCAGGCGACGTCGCGCGCGTAGCGTCGCCACGTCGCCGTCCAACGCCCCATGCCGGTGCGCCAGTACGCCGGGATGACATAGCGATAGAGGGACAGCGGCTCACGGAGCGCGTCGAGCGCGAGCATCGTGAAAATGCGCAGGTGTGGATGACGGGTGCGCGTCCAGAGCGGCCCGACCAGTACCGTGGAACGCACGACGTCGGGACGCAACCTGGCGAGATGCGCGACGGCGTTGCAGCCGACGGAGTGACCGAGCCACACCGCATCCCGAATGCCCAGGGCGTCCGCCCACCGCGCGAGCAGCGCCGCGTGCTCGACAGGACCGGATGCCGGCGCGTTCGCGCTCTCGCCGAAACCCGGCAGGTCGGGTGCGATCGGATTCCAGCCGCGTGCAAAGAGCTCCCCCGCGAGGCTCACGAAATACGCGCTCGACAGACCCAGGCCGTGCACGAGCACCACGTCGCGACGGCGGCCCGACTGTCGATGAGCGATGCCCTCCGTCCAGCCCGAGATCCCCCACGAGAAGGCCGGCGTCGCGGCACCGGTTGGATGCACTTCCGCGAGAAATTCGAGCACGACGCGATTGAACTCGATCGGCGCGTCCCACATCGCCACGTGCGCCGCCTTCGGAATGACGACCAGTCGCGATCCCGCAATCTCCCGTTGCATCGCTTCGCCATAGATCAGCGGCACCAGCGGGTCGTTCTCGCCCCACACCAGCAGCGTCGGCACTTGGATCGCGCGCATCATCTCGCGCATGTCCGAGCGCATCACCCGAGCGCCCGCCACAGCGACCGAGGCCGGCCCCGCGCGGAGGAAATCCGGCAGCAGCACCCGGGCGATGCCCGGTCCGCCGTAGGGAGGCTTCGGCACCGCGCGCACGTGCGGCCGCGGATCGAGGTGGAATGGCATCCCGGCCGCGCTCACGAGCACCAGCGACCGCACCAGATCCGGACGCTCGGCCGCCAGCCGGATCGCGATCTGCCCGCCCATCGAGTGGCCGATCAGGTGCACCGGCTCCCTGAACGTCTCGATCCACCGCGCGAGCAACGACGTCACGTCGGCGAACGGAGGCAGCAGTGCCGGCAGTCCGAGGAAACGCCGGTTCTTGCCAAAGCCGGTCAGATCGACCGCGGCCACGAGATGTCCCGAGGCCAGCGCGTCGAAGTTCCGCGACCACCAACGCGACGATCCGCTCAACCCGTGCAGCAGAACCACCGGAGTGCCCGACCCCGTGCGCGTCTCCCAAAGGAAGTAGGGTGGAAACTCGAGACGCACACTCTTCACGGCGCAACGATCGCACGATGGGAGTCTCAAAGTCTCAAAGTCTCAAAAGTCTCAAAGTCTCAAAGTCTCAAAGTCTCAAAGTCTCAAAGTCTCAAAGTCTCAAAGTCTCAAAGACCCACCCGCCCAGGATCCTGCCGGTTGGGCGGTGGGCCTCTTTGAGACTTTGCGACTTTGAGACTTTGAGACTTTGAGACTTTGAGACTGCGAACCAACGAGACCGAGCGTCCGGTCAAATGAACGCGGCTATCGACGGTGCCGCCCCTCCTCGACCATCAAACACAGGTCCTGCACGACCTTGATGCCCGCCTCGGCGAGCTTCCGCGCCGCCTCGTCGTTGCGGATGCCGAGCTGGAACCAGACGTACTTCGGTCTGGCCGCCAGGATGTCGTCGATGTGCGGAGGGATGTCCTGCGGCCGGCGGAACACATTCACCATGTCGATCGGACGCCCGATCGCCGCGAGCGTGCGGAAGACGGGTCGCCCGAAAATCTCCGTCACCTCCGGAAAGTACGTCGGGACGGGGATGATGTCGTAGCCCGCCTCCAGCATGTGCGCGGGGACGTAATACGCGGCCTGCCCGGCGTGCGCCTCCGGCTTGATGCCGAGGACGGCGATGGTCTTCGTGTCCGCGAGCATTTGGGCGATCCCGCGGGGGTCGTCGATGAGGTTCGGTTTCCAGTCGGTCGTGGTTTCCGTCGTTCCCGTGGTTGGTTCCGTCGTTGGTTCTGTCATGGGCGCGTACCTTACCAAACGTTTTCCGCCCTGTCGGAATTTGTTATTCGGTAGTAGTCTTTGGACCGTCCATCACGGATCCGGGAGAATTCATGAAGCGCACCGCCCTCTGGGCACTCGTCCTTTTGATCACCACGGCATCCCTCGCGGCGGAGCCGGAGCGTTACTTCGTCGCGACCCATCGCCCCATTCGCGAGATCGGCGTGAACAGCGTCACGCGCGAGCTTGGCCACTCCGGCGAGCGCCGAGTGAAGACGTTCGACATCGTGAACGGCTTCGCAGCCAGTCTCACCGCCGCCGAGGCGGCCAGACTCCGCAACTCCCCGGACGTCCGCTACGTCGAGCGGGTCGTCTCCCGGCGTCTCCTGGCCAGCGTGGCGAAGCCGGGACAGGAGATCACCCCATACGGCATCTCGCTCGTTCATGCGACCGAGGCCTGGGCCGGAAGGATCGCCGGCGAGGTCAACGTCGTGGTCATCGACTCCGGCGTCAACGGCGCGCACTCGGAGATCCGCGACATCTTCCAGGGCGGCTATGACGTGCTCGAGCCGGAGTCCCCGGTTCGGGACGGCATCGGCCACGGCACGCACGTCGCCGGCACGATCGCAGCGGCCCACAACGACCTCGGAGTCGTCGGCGTCGCCCCCACAGGCGTCCGCCTCTGGGGGATCCGGGCCATCGGCGATGACGGTTTCGGCTCGATGGAAGACGTCATCAAGGGGCTCGAGTGGGCGCTCGCGAAGAAGAAGTCCGAGGGGGGACGATGGGTGGTCAACCTCTCCCTCGGCGGCGAAGAGACGAGCAACGCCGAGGGCGAGGCGATCGCGCGTGCGATTGCCGACGGGGTGGTGATCGTCGCCGCGAGCGGAAACGAATCCTACCCCTCCGAGCCCGCACCGGTCTCCTACCCGGCGGCGTATCCGAACGTGATCACCGTCGGCGCCGTCGACGAGAACGTCGCCCACGCGTGGTTCTCGAACGAGGGACCGGAGCTCGACTTCGTCGCTCCCGGCGTGAAGGTCATCTCCCTCGACCTGCACGACAGCACCTTCCTCTCCTACGTCCGAACCCATGACAACCACATCTTCGTGACCAAACCGCTCGTCGGCTCGAAGCCCGAGGGTGGGATCACCGCCGAGATCATCGACTGCGGTCTCGGCACGCCGGCGGACTTCGGTCCCTCCGTGCAGGGAAAGATCGCCGTGATCCAGCGCGGCGGCGACACGTTCGCCGACAAAGTCCGCCGGGCGAAGGAAGCCGGCGCCGTGGCGGTGGTGATCTACAACAACAACACGACGGCGATCACCTGGACGCTCCTGCCCCAGGATGATCCGGACGCGAAGAACTACCCGTGGCCGGCCGCCGTGGCCATGACCCTCGCCGATGGTGAGGCCCTGCTGGCCAAGGGGGGCGGCTCGATCACCATCGGCCTCGACCCCGACGACTATTCGCAGAAGACGGGCACGTCGATGGCGACGCCCCACGTCACGGGCGCGGTCGCGCTGCTGTGGATGCTGGCGCCGGCCGCGACGCCGGAGCAGATCTACAACGCGCTCGTGACGACCGCGAGAGACATCGGTCCCGCCGGAAAGGACGACAAGACCGGCTACGGCCTGATCGACGTCCATGCCGCGGCGAAAATGCTCGCGCCGTCGGCATTCGGAACGCACCGCCCCCGATTCCTCAGACGCCGTTGAAGAAGAGCCGGTTCGAAACGAACCAAGGGAGAAGAATCATGAACCGACGCACGCTCGTGGTCGCTGTCGTTGCTGCACTCATGATGACCGCATCCGCGGATGCGAAAGATCCGGCGCGCTCGCCCGAGGCCGCGCTGCCGCACTCCGAGCGCCCGCTGGCGCTGCGCGCACTGTTCGATCGCGCACCCGGAGTGGTCTTCGAGGACGCGAACGGCATCACCGCCGGTCCATTCCAGGTCGACGTGATCGTCGCCCGCATCGATACCGACGGGAGCCTCGTGAAGGCGTGCGTCGACAGCGAAGAGGCCGCGCGCCGCTTCCTCGAAGCGCCGATCGAGAAGGTCGCAGGACGCCGGGCGAAGGAGCAGTGATGATGCGTGCGATCCTCCTGGCCGCCTCTCTCATTCTCACCACGAGCGCCCTCGCCGGCACCGGCAGGATGTTGATCATCAACGCCGACGCTCCGGGCATCGGCTTCAACGATCCTACGCCGGTCGAGCCGGTGGGCGGCAACCCGGGCACGACGCGCGGCGCCCAGCGCTACAACGTCTACGTGAAAGCGGCCGAGCTCTTCTCGGACGTGCTCGACACGAGCGTCGACATCCGCGTCCGGGGCAGTTTCGCGCCCCTCTCCTGCGACGACACATCCGCGGTCCTGGGACAGACCTTCGTATTCTCGTGGCACGCGAACTTCGCCAATGCGCCGCGCACGGACATCTGGTACCCGGCGGCGCTGGCGAACAAGTTCGCGGGCAGCGATCTGAACGCGTCGCAGGACGACATGTTCATCCAGTTCAACTCCGCCGTCGATCTTCCTACCTGCCTGGGCGACCGTTCCTGGTACTACGGCTACGATGGCAACGAAGGGAGCGACGACTCTCTGTACCACGTCGTGCTCCACGAGATCGCTCACGGCCTCGGCATGTCCAGCCGTAGTGCCACGGAGTTCTTCCTCAATCGTCCGAGCGTCTTCGACCTCCACACGCTCGACATCACCGCCGGACTCCGCTGGGACCAGATGACCCAGCAGCAGCGTGACGTCTCGCACACGAACACCGGCAATCTCGTGTGGTCGGGTGAGAACGTGACGCGCATGGCGCCGGGGTATCTCGAGCCTGCGACGATCTTCACGGTGACACAGCCCTTCGCGGTCGCGCGTAACTACGATATCGGCACGGCCACGTTCGGACCGGCCGCCAACACGGCATCCATGAGCGGGCGCCTCGTGACGGCCACCGATGCCGCGAACGAGGAGGGGCCGTCGACGACGGACGGCTGCACCGCGTTGACGAACGCGGGCGAGATCGAAGGCAATATCGCTCTGATCGACCGCGGAACGTGTACGTTCGTCACAAAGGCGCGCAATGCACAGAACGCGGGCGCGGTCGGAGTGATCATCGCCGACAACCGCCGCGAGACATGCCTTCCCCCGGGACTGGGCGACGACGGCACGGGCGCGACCGTCCTCATCCCGACGGTGAGCATCACCCAGGATCAGGGCGACGCGTTCGAGGCGCAACTCACGCAGAACGCCGAGGTCCGCGGGATGCTCCGCGTCGATCCGAGCCGCATGGCCGGCGCGTCCGATCAGGGCTACGTCCGGCTCTACGCGCCGTGCACGATCAACCCGGGATCATCGAAGCACCACTGGGACATCGTGACCTCTCCGAACCTGCTGATGGAGCCCTTCATCAATCCCGATCTGCCCGATTTCCTCGATCTCTCGATCTACCAGCTCCAGGACATCGGCTGGACGCTTTCGCGCACGGGTCGACGAGTCCTGCGGCGCAGGTAGTCATGTACAATAACTTCACTTCGTCCTTCGCAGGACCTGACTGGAACCGCAAAAACCTATGATCCGCAAAGCTGTCCTCCTTGCCGCGATCGTGCTCGCCATGCCTCTTCTGGCGGAGACGCGGCAGCGCTACACCATCGTCACGAATCCCGACGCACCACGCCCGGCCTCGCTGCGCAGGCTGACGTCGAACGCGGAAGAGAAGATCGCCCGGCGCGTGCGCACCTACCGCAGCATCTCGGGCTTCGCGGCCGACCTGACTCCCGCGGAGGCAGAGGAGCTTCGGAGGACGGCGGGCGTCTCGGCCGTGGAGCCAGTCGTCGAGCGCTGGGCCTCGGCCCTTCCGAAAAGCATCGCCGCGGACTTCGAGCGGTACGACCAGCAGGTCACGCCGTGGGGGCTCCCGGTCGTCCGCGTCACCGACGTATGGCCGGTCACGCGCGGCGAAGGGATCAATGTGGCGGTGCTCGACACCGGCATCGACTGGACCCATCCCGATCTGGAGGCCGCGTACGCCGGCGGCGTGAACATCCTCGACGAGACGAAGTCGCCGATGGACGACAACCTTCACGGCACGCACGTGGCGGGCATCATCGCCGCCACCGACAACGAGTTCGGCGTCGTCGGCGGCGCACCGAACGTGAAGTTGTGGAACGTGAAAGTCCTCGACGTCGAGGGCAAGGGCTACGACGAGTACACCGCGGCGGGCATCGACTGGGTCGTCGAGCAGCAGCGCCTGTGGGGCGGACGCTGGGTGGTGAACATGTCCCTCGGCTCCGCAACCCTCGGCGGAAAGCTCGAGGGGCTGGCCGTGGATCGTGCTCTCGCGGCGGGCGTGATCCTTGTGGCCGCGGCGGGGAATCGAAACCAGGACTGGCTCGATTATCCCGCGGCCTATCCGGGTGTGATCGCAGTCGGTGCGGTCGGCGCGGACGGAGAGCGGGCCGAGTTCTCGAGCTACGGCGGCGGCATGCCGATCGTCGCACCGGGCGTCGAGGTGCAGTCCACGTTCATGCTGGGCACGGAAACGATCGGGGAGCTCGCTCTCGACGACGAGGTCCTCGACGTGCGCGGTCTGATCGGGTCGCCGTACGGGACGGTGACCGGAAAGCTGGTCCCCTCGGGCCACGGCGCACCGGGCCAGTTTCCACCGAGCGTGGCCGGGAACATCGCCCTGATCCAGCGCGGAGGCGACCTCGCATTCCGCGAGAAGGTGCGCAACGCAAAGGAAGCAGGAGCGGCGGCCGTCGCGATCTGGAATCACGAGAACGTTCCCGGCTCCCAGCTCTGGACGCTGTGGCCCAAAGGCTGCGGCCCCGGCGAAGACAAGTGCGAGCCGGAGTGGAAGGACTACGAGTTCCCGCTCACGGTCGCCCTTTCGAACGCCGATGGCTTGAGGCTCGTCACGCAGGCGAGTGGCAAAGCCGCGACGATGTCCTATTTCCAGGCACGCTACGGGCGACTGAGTGGGACTTCCATGGCCACGCCGCACGTCGCATCCGTCGCGGCGCTTCTTCTCGCGCTGGATCCGACCATGAATCCGGCGAACATGGAGCTCGTCCTCCGGCACACCGCCCGTGACACGTCGAAGCCAGGCTGGGACTTCGAGACCGCGTGGGGAATCGTCGACGCGCTCGCCGCCGCGCGGTTCGTCGCGCCGGAGCGCTTCAACGCCCCGCCGCCGGACTACACGTCGCCGCGGCGCCGCAGCACGCGCCCGTAAGGCACGCCACTGCAGCGCGGATGGGCATTCCCGCGGGTCGCTGACGCGCGAAGAGTAGGCCTTTCAGACAACTGTGATGGAGCCTATGGAACGGGTGTGATGGCGCGAATGGACCGGGCCGCGCTTTGACGTAGAATCCCGCGCGGAATCCGGAAGGGGAGTCAAAAATGCGGATCGGCGTTCCGACCGAAATCAAAGATAACGAATACCGTGTGGGGATGACCCCCGCGGGCGCGCGCGACCTCGCCGCCGACGGACACCAGGTCCTCGTGCAGAAGGGCGCCGGCAACGGCAGCGGCTTCAGTGACGGCGAATATGAGGCTGCCGGCGCAAAGATCCTCCCGGACGCCGACGCGGTCTACGACGAAGCGGAAATGATCGTGAAGGTCAAGGAGCCCGTCGGTCCCGACCTTCAGCGGATGAAGAACGGACAGCTTCTCTTCACCTACCTTCACCTGGCACCCGTTCCCGATCTCACCGCCACGCTGCTGCAGAAGAAGATCATAGGCGTCGCGTACGAAACGATCACCGACGAGCGGAAGCGCACGCTCCCGCTGCTCACGCCGATGTCCGAGGTCGCCGGCCGCATGTCGGTGCACGTCGGTGCGTACTACCTGCACAAGCCGAACAACGGCCGGGGCATCCTCCTCGGGGGCGTCCCAGGCGTGCTACCCGCGGACGTGGTGATCATCGGCGGCGGCGTCGTCGGCACGAACGCGGCCAAGATGGCCATTGGCCTCGGCGCGCGCGTGACGATTCTCGACGTGAGTCTGGACCGCCTCCGGCAGCTCGACGACATCTTCCGAGGAGAGATCCAGACGCTCGCCTCGAGCCGCGCGCACATCGAAGAAGCGGCCCGTCGTGCCGACCTCCTCGTCGGCGGTGTGCTGATCCCCGGCGCCGCCGCGCCGAAGCTCGTGACCCGCGACATGATCAGCGAGATGAAGAAGGGCTCGGTCATCGTCGACGTCGCCATCGACCAGGGCGGCTGCGTGGAGACCGCCCATCCGACGACGCACTCCGATCCCGTGTACGAGGTCGACGGCGTCGTGCACTATTGCGTCGCGAACATGCCCGGCGCGGTGCCGCGCACGTCGACGATCGCGCTCACCAACGCCACCCTCCCCTACACACGCATGCTCGCCAACCTCGGCTTCGCCAAAGCGGTGCGCGAGAACGCCGGCCTCGCGGATGGCGTGAACGTGTATCAGGGCGAGATCACGTACGAAGCGGTGGCCTCGAGCCAGGGACGGAAGTACACGGCACTCGCGGATCTGCTTTAGAAAGAGTTGGCGGTTGAACAGTTGACGGTTGGCGGGAGGCCCCCCTCCCGGCCACGTTTTCCAACTGCCAACCGCCAACCGAACTGCCATCCGCGTCAGCCTCCTGCGGGCGACAAGCGTCCTCTTGACAGAATTTCTCGCCCGTCCTATTGTTAGCACTCGCCGAACATGAGTGCCAATCGGCAACTCCCACTTCAGTTTCCCAGCCCGCGGCCTACGGCCGCAAGGTACACAATCGAAAGGAGATAAGCACATGGCAGTAGCAACAGAAACGAAGCTCCGCCCGCTGTACGACCGCATTGTCGTCCGGCGCAAGGAATCGAAGGAGCAGCTCCGGGGTGGCCTGTACATCCCCGACACCGCCAAGGAAAAGCCTCAGGAGGCCGAGGTCATCGCCGTCGGCGAGGGCAAGTTCAACGAGCAGGGCAACCGCATGAAGCTCGACGTCAAGAAGGGCGACACGGTTCTCATCGGCAAGTACTCCGGCACCGAGATCAAGATCGATGACGTCGAGTACACGATCCTCCGCGAAGACGAAGTTCTCGCGATCGTCGAAGGATAAGGAGAAACACACACATGGCTAAGAGAATCACCTACAGTGAAGACGCCCGCCAGGCCATCCTGCGCGGCGTGAACAAGCTCGCCGACGCGGTCAAGGTGACCCTCGGCCCCAAAGGTCGCAACGTCGTCATCGAGAAGAAGTTCGGCTCGCCGACGATCACCAAGGACGGCGTGACCGTCGCCAAGGAGATCGAGCTCAAGGACGAGCTCGAGAACGCCGGTGCGCAGATGGTCCGCGAGGTCGCCTCGAAGACCTCCGACATCGCCGGTGACGGCACCACGACGGCCACCGTGCTCGCCCAGGCCATCTTCCGCGAAGGCGTGAAAAACGTCACCGCCGGCGCGAACCCGATGGACATCAAGCGCGGAATCGACGCCGCCGCCCGCGTGGCCGTCGACGCGATCGAGAAGCTGGCCCGCCCCGTCGAAGGAAAAGACATCACCCACATCGGCACGATCTCGGCGAACAACGACGAAGAGATCGGCGGCATCATCGCCCAGGCCATGGAAAAGGTCGGGAAGGACGGCGTCATCACCGTCGAAGAGGCCCGCGGCCTCGACACCGTCCTCGAGGTCGTCGAGGGCATGCAGTTCGATCGCGGCTATCTCTCGCCCTACTTCGTGACCGATCCGGAGCGCATGGAAGCGGTTCTCGAGAATGCCAAGATCCTCATCTATGAGAAGAAGATCTCCTCGATGAAGGACCTCCTGCCGATCCTCGAGCAGGTCGCCCGTCAGGGCAAGCCGTTCCTCATCATCGCCGAGGACGTCGAGGGCGAGGCGCTCGCCACGCTGGTCGTGAACAAGCTCCGGGGCACGCTCAACGTGGCCGCGGTCAAGGCGCCGGGCTTCGGCGATCGCCGCAAGGCGATGCTCGAAGACATCGCCATCCTCACGGGCGGCAAGCTGATCTCCGAGGACATCGGCGTGAAGCTCGAGAACGTGAAGTGGGAAGACCTTGGTGACGCGAAGCGCGTTTCGATCGACAAGGACAACACCACCCTCGTCACCGACACCGACGACAAGGCCCGCAAGGAAGCGATCGCCGGCCGCGTCAAGCAGATCCGCTCGCAGATCGAGGACACGACCTCGGACTACGACCGCGAGAAGCTGCAGGAGCGTCTGGCGAAGCTCGTCGGCGGCGTGGCCGTCATCAAGGTCGGTGCTGCCACCGAGACCGAGATGAAGGAGAGGAAGGCCCGCGTCGAAGACGCGATGCACGCGACCAAGGCGGCCGTCGAAGAGGGCATCGTCCCGGGCGGCGGCGTTGCTCTGCTCCGCGCGATCGACGCGGTCGACGCCGCCATCAAGTCGGGCGAGCTTCGCTACTCGACCGAGCACGGTGGTGACAAGAGGATGGTGTCCGTCAAGATCACCGACGACGTCCGCGTCGGCGCCAACGTCATCAAGCGCGCCCTCGAGGAGCCGTTCCGTCAGATCGTCATCAACGCCGGTCTCGAGGGCTCGGTCAAGCTGAACGACGTCCGCCAGAAAGGCGGCACCTTCGGCTTCGACGCCCGCACCGAAGAGATCGTCGACATGATGGCCAGCGGCATCATCGACCCCGCCAAGGTCACCAAGCAGGCCCTCCTCAACGCGTCTTCGATCGCCGGCCTCATGCTGACGACCGAGGCGGTCGTCTCCGAGATCAAGGAAGAGGAGAAGGGCGGCGGCGGCAACCCGGCAGCCGGCATGGGCGGCGGCATGGGCGGAATGTACTAAGACTCACTCAGCGAGTGATGGAAGGGCGAGCCGCGAGGCTCGCCCTTTTTAATCAGTGCCGCCATGCGCTCGTCAGGAGAGGCAGCCAGCGCGTCTTCGACCTCGATGCGCGCCAGCTCTTCCTCACCCATACCGATCCCCAGTTTCTGCTGCCGCATCGCATGACCATACGGGGATCGGCGAGAAGCCGGAGCTCCCGCGCTCCGACCGATCCGCGGGTTCCATTCGCACTCTCTTGTTGTCCGTCTCCATCGCCTCGGACACGCAACACCTTGTGGCCAACAGGCGGCGGACCCAGATTGCAAGCCTATGACAATCCGAAACATCGCCGTGCTGTCCGTCGCGGTCGCAATCTCCTTCAACGTCACCGCCGTCGTCCCCTTCAACCCATCGCAACAGGTCGCGGATCCCGCGGCAGCCGGGTGGTCCGTCGAGCGCCTGGCCGTGGCACGCGCCAAGGCGGAGTCGATCGGCTCGGCAGCAGTCATGGTCGTCGACTCGGGCCGGACGGTCGTGGCGTGGGGAGACGTCGAACGGCGATTCCGCAGCGCGTCCCTGCGCAAGAGCCTGATCAGCGTCCTCTACGGCAACGCCGTGGCGCGAAAGCAGATCGATCTCGACGCCACGCTCGAAGACCTCGGCATCGACGATCTCCAGCCGCTGTCCGCGGAGGAGAAGCGCGCGACGGTACGCGACCTGCTCTCGGCGCGATCGGGCGTCTATCACCCGGCAGCGAAGGTGACCCCGGGCCAGGTTCGCTCCCGACCCGCACGCGGAGCTCACGCCGCGGGAACATTCTGGTTCTACAACAACTGGGACTTCAACGTCGCGGGGGGCCTCCTGGCCCAGGCAACCGGAACCGATCCCGGCGAGCTGTTTCTCCGCCAAATCGCCCAGCCGACAGGAATGCAGGACTTCCGGGCGAAGGACTTCTACTGGGAGCCGGAGCCGCGGGTCACGCGGCACGGGGCATTCGACTTTCGCATCTCGACCCGCGACCTGGCGCGGCTCGGCGTGCTGCTCCTCAGCGACGGCCGCTGGAGCGGGCGGCGCGTACTGCCCGCGTCATGGATCAAGGAAAGCGTGCGCATCGTGACGCCCTTCGGCGACGGAAGCGGGTACGGGTACATGTGGTGGATCAACCCCGAGACCTCCAGACGCTTCGGACTCGGCCTCGAGCCAGGAGCCAAGCCCTCCGGCTCCTACGCGGCCGTAGGGGCGGGCGCGCAGATCCTCTTCGTCCTTCCTGCGAAGAACCTCGTCATCGTCCATCGCGGGGACACCGACTTCGGGCCTGGAGTGGACGAGACGAAAGCGCTCGCACTGATCGCGGAGATCGTCCGCGCGAAGACGGGCGATGGCAACCGACGGGTGGCCCTGCGGCAGCTGCAGGCCGAACCGTTCGCGCGCGCGCTGAAGCCGCTGGTCGAATACGACGCGATCGCACTCGGCGAATCGATCCGCGCGGAGCTGCCGGGAACGTACGCGATCTCTCCGCAGATGACCGTGGAGATCTTCGAGAACGACGGGCGTCTGTTCATCTCCGCGCCTGGTCGCCCCGACGTGCAGCTTCACCAGCACCAGCCCGATCGATTCCTCGCGCGCTCGGTTTCGCTCCTCGTCGATGCCGAGCGCGGACCGGGGGGAGAGATCGTCGCCATTCGGGCGGTGCTGCAGGGACAACCGATGCGGGGCGTCAGGGCCGCTTCCGCACCTGACTCGGAGTGATCCCGAACTTCCGGCGAAACGATGAATAGAACGTGGAGCGCGAGCGGAAGCCGGCATTCTCCGCGAGCGCCTCGATCGTGTAGATGTCATTCGCCGGATCTTCGAGGACCGCACGCACCGCGTCGAGCCGCCAGGAAGAGACGTATTCGAAGAAGCCCTCTCGTTCCGCGTTCAGCGCGCTCGAGACCCGGTGAGGCGTCGATCCGACGAGCCGCGCCAGGCGCTCGAGATTCAGATCGGGGTCGGCCCACGCACGCTCGCACGGCATCGCGGCGTCGAGCGCCACAAGGAGTGCGGCATCGTCGTCGGTCGATGCGCGGGGGCGACAGGGCGGCTCGCGGCGCGCGGAGGCGCTCATGAGCGCTTCCCGCACGCCAAGAACCGCCAGTATCTGCAGGCCGACGACGGCGGTGATCGGGACGACGTTGCGAAGTTGCGAGACGTCGAAGAACAACGTCCGGACGATCTGGGCCGCGTGGATGAGAACCATGAGCCCGACGAGACGGATCGGCCAGAGGAGACGCTCGACGGCGATGCCATCGCGTTTCGCAGCCACGGTCTCCTTGATCGCCACCGCCGTGTAAGCGAACTGCACGAGCATCACATACCGAAACGGAACGAGCGCCTCGCCGCTGGCGAGGATCTGCACCGCAGCGATCGCGGCGGGTAGGAAGTGCACGAGCAGCGACGGGCGCACGTCCAACGATCCGCGCAGGCGGGAGCGCAGGTACCCCGCGAACAGCGGTCCGCTCGCGAGAGCCGTGCAGTACTCGACGAGATCGAACAGCGTTTCTCCGGCCAGGCGCGACGAGGCATGCCGCAGCGTGATCGCGATCATCGCCGCCGAGGCCCCGACGAGCAGCAAGGCCAGCCAGCGCTGCTCCCGCAGTCCATCCCGGCGGGTAGCGAGGATCGATGAGCCGAGCACGATTCCGACCGCGGCTCCCGAGCCGACGAAAGCGACCGATGCGTCCATGGGGGAGAGGTACGTCGGGGCGGCGGGCGTTGTTTCAGTTTTCGATTTCGTGACTTGCGCTTTCGACTCCGTAAGCCGATACTTTCGTTAGTGAACACTTACCAACAGACTCTGACCGCCCTCGCCGATCCGACCCGGCGGGCCATCCTGGAGCTGCTTCGCGACGGTCCCCTGACCGTCGGCGAGCTCGCCGAGGAGATGCCGGTGAGCCGGCCGGCGGTGTCGCAGCACCTCGCCGTCCTGCGGAACGCGCAGCTCGTGTCGGAGGAGCGCGCCGGGACGCGGCGCCTGTATAGCGCGAACGCCGAAGGCCTGGCGGCGCTGCGCGCGTATCTCGAGGACGTCTGGGGGCAGGTCCTGGCCGACTTCACCTCCGAGGCGAGAAAGAAGAGACGAGGAAAGAAATGATGACCGCGACGACGACGAAAACCGATCCGATCCGCATGACCGCGACTGTCCCCCTCCCTCCGACCGAGGCGTTCGACCTCTTCACCACGCGCATCCACACTTGGTGGCCGCTGGCGACGCACTCCGTCTTCGAGGGGAACGTCGAGAGCTGCGTCTTCGAGCCACGCGCGGGCGGACGCGTCGTCGAGCGCTCGCGCGCGGGCGAGGAGAGCGTGTGGGCCGAGGTGCTCGCGTTCGAGAGGCCGCATCGCTTCGTCGTCTCGTGGCATCCCGGCGGCGGTCCCGCGACTGAGGTCGAAGTCACCTTCACGCCGGCCGACGACGGCACGTACGTGGAGCTCGTCCATCGCGGCTGGGAAGTGTTCGAGAAGCCGGAGGAGGCACGCGCGAATTATGCGAGCGGCTGGCCGGTCGTGTTCGGGGCGTTCGAGTCGTCGAGTCGTCGAGTCGTCTAGTTGACGAGTCTTCGAGTCTTCGGGTCTTCGAGTACGAACGCTGCCCTGCTCAGCCCGCATTTCGAAGACTCGTCGACTCGAAGACTCGGGAAGTAGCACCGCTACACGCCGGTTACAATAACTTCCAAAATGCGCCTCGCCCCGATCCTCCTTCTCCTCTTCCTTTTCGCCCTGCCCGTCCTCGCCGACGACCTCACCATCGGCTGGATCAGCAGGCTCCCCGCGCTCGACTACGTGTGGGGCAGCGCGAAGCCGGAATCCGACGGCTGGCCGCTCATCGGCTCGCAGGTGACGTGGCGCGCGCACGTGCGGAGCTGGCTGCCCGCGCCGAAGACGGTGGAGTACGTCTGGCGCGTGGACGACGCCGAGGTGGTGCGCGGCACGAAGACGCTCGCGCCGAACGCCGTCACGCACATCGACCTGGTGCGCTTCTGGTCCTTCGACCGCCGCCGCATCGAGCTCGAGGTGGACGGGAAGTCGCTCGAGGTCTTCAGCGACGCGATCTCGGTCGGCTTCTGGGTCGAGCAGTCGTTTTACGACACGTTCCGCGCGCAGCAGCGCACCCTCGGCATCGGCTCGACGGGATTCGAGGACTGGGCGCAGCGAACGATCGGACTGTTCAACGACATGGCGGCTCTGGCGATCTATCCCGAGACGCCGACCGGCGTTCTTGATCGGCTGCGCCTCGAGAAGATCGTCGTCGTTCCCGACGAAGCCCTTCCCCTCTCCGGTCTCCCCGCCGACGCGAGCCTCGGCGCAAGCGGGTCGTCGCATCCGGATCAGACCGATCGCTCCGTCGACCTGATGTGGGGCTTTCGCAAGGCGCTGCTTCCCTCGTACATCGCCGGCACGAAGCCCGATCCGCGCAACGCGTTCTACGCCGGAACGGCCGTCCTGCACGAGCTCGGGCACGCGCGGTCGCTCGTCGACGTCTACGCGTGGGACGTCCTGCACGACCCGCCCGAGTTCATCGTCGACGTGACGGAGGCCGGGCAGCGCATCACCGGGAACAAGGGCGCGCGCGTGCATCGCACGCCCGAGCAGGGCTTCATGAACAAGCACTACACGCACATCGACCGCTACAGCGCGATCGCCCTGAATTTCCTGGCCGGCCGACGCGCGGTCATGGGGAACTACAACGAGCCGAAAAACTTCGCCGAGCATCTCAACGACTTCCCCGCGCAGAACCGCGTGAAGATCCTCGACGCGAATGGCGTCCCGGTCGCGAACGCCGACGTCTCCATCTATCAGGCCGAAAAGACCGTGCCGACGGAGCGCTGGTACGGTGCGCGCTTCGACGACACGCCGGACCTGACACTGAAGACGGACGCGAACGGGCAGGTGCTCGTCGGCCGCTCGCCGTTCTCACCGGACGGCAAAGTCACGCACGCACCGGACCTCAACACGGGCGTCGCGATCGTAAAGGTGAGGAAGGACCAGTTCGTCGCGCACGGCTTCCTCGAGTCGCGCCTGTTCAATCTCGAATACTGGCAGGGAAACACGCAACTCGCGGATCACGAGCTGGTCGTCGGACGGGAATGCACCGCCGACGGCGCGACGCTCGCCTCGCCGCAGTGGAACGAGGCGACCACCGGTCCGACGACGCTGCAGTGGCTGCCGCTCGTGGACGCCACGCAGTACCGCCTGTACGTCTCGACGAATCTCGGCAAGCCCCGCGTAATCTCGACGCGGGAGACGTCCGTGACGCTGCATCTGAACGGGCGGGTGCACTGGTGGGTGGAAGCGGACATCGGCGTCTGCGGAACGCGGAGGTCGGACACGAGAATGTTCGTCGGCGACACCCCGCCGGTGCCCCGGAGGCGCTCCGCGCGCCACTGAGCTCAGTAGGGTCTGACCCTACTGAACTTAACTCACGGACTGGGAACGACGATTCGGCTGCGCACGAGCGCATCGAGCACGCCCGCACCCCAGGTGTTCTTCAGCTCGTCGGCGGATCTCGGTCCGCGTTCCAGATCCGCGAGCAGCGGCGCGACCTCGCGACCACCGAGCCAGACGAACGGACGCGACTGCGGGTGGACAACGCCGCGGCGGGACTCGATGAGGTCGTCGACGAGGCAGGGGACGTTGGCGATTCTCACGTTCTCCGCGAGGGCGTAGGAGGTTGCCCGTTGCCAGTTGCCCGTTGCCAGGGCGTCATCCCGCTTGGCGCGCTTCGCGTAAAAGTCCGCGCCCGCGAATCTGCTTCGCGCATAGAAGCTCGCCGTCCAGGTGGTGTGCTGCGCTATCGCAGCTTTCTGTGCGTCGATGATGAACTGCATCGCGAGCTCGGTGCGCTCGGGATGAGTGAGCACCGTGTGGAGCGCGGCGCTGGCGTGGACGGCGCTCTGCAGCGCGGCCAGGACCCCGCTCGCGGAGAGCGGGTCGAGCGAGAAGCTTGCTTCGCCGATGCGCAGGAGCCGCGCCGCCCAGGGGACGGCGCACGCGTACGTCGTCGCGTCGTGTCTTCGCACGGCGCCTCGCGCGCCCCGCAGATCGCGGAAAAGCTGCGATGCCCGCAGCATGGAGTCGAGCCGTGCGCCGCTCGCATCGGTGCCCGCATCGACGAAGGCCATCGCGCTGAAGCTGCCGTTCGGGAGCGGCGAGCCCCAGAGCCAGCCCTCTTCGAGCGCTTCGATCCGCGACTCGCGCGGCAACGCGCGACCCCGCCAGTGCGCGGCGATCGCGGTCGTCGGGACACCGATGCGGGTGCGCGGCGCGCGGGACCACGACGCACGGCCGCTCGCATCGACGATGAATCGCGCGGAGGGCATGGCCTGGCTGGCGTGCGGCTGCAGGATCTTCGCGCCCGCGTCCCTCGCGCGATCGAGCAGAAAGCGCTCGAGCTGCGGGCGGCCGATTGCCAATCCTTCGTGCTCGACGACGTCGGTGTCCCCGGACCAGCGCACGAGCGTTTTCGCGACACGAACGAACGGCGCATCGGTGATGCCGAGGGTCTCGAGCAGCATGCGCGCGCCGGGATGCAGCGACTCGCCGGGACGTGCGCGATCGAAAGGCGATCGCTCCGCGACCGTGACGGCGTGCCCCAGTTGCGCGAGGCGCAGCGCGAGCGCCGCACCGGCCGGGCCGCCGCCGACGATGAAGATGCCAGGGCGCAGGGGGCACGGCGCAGGGCGCAGGAGACGCGGATCGCCAGCCCGCGACGTTTCTCCTGCCCCCAGCCCCCTGCCCCCTGCGCCCTTCATCCGAACCACTCCGGGCGCTTTTCCAGCAGCGTCGCGTACGCGCCCAGGCACCAGTGCAGCCAGCCGCGGACGTAGTCGCACGCGGGGCGGCCGCGCTGCAGCACCTCGTGATGACAACCGCCGCCGCAGAGGTAACGCGCCCAGCACGACGCGCACGGCTCCTGGCGATGCACGTGCCGGGCGTCGAGCCACGCGTTCTGCTTTCCGCGATCGATGGCGCCGACATCGCCCATCGAGCCCGCGGGCTCGCCGACGAAACGGTGACAGGCGGCCAGATCGCCGTCGGCGGCGACGCCGAGGTAGCCCGCACCGGCGCCACAGGGATATGGACGATGCGTCCCCTTGTGAATCTCACGTAGTGCGTTCGCCGCGTTCGCGAACGCAAAGCGCTCGCCTGCGATCGTGCGACGGACGAATTCCTCGCCGCAGCCGGTCATCTGTTCCAGCATCGTCTCGAGCGCCTCGTCGTCCATCTCGTCACGGCGGGTGGGCGAAGCGAGCATCGGCGAGAAACCGACCGAGTGAAAGCCCTCGGCCAGAAACGCATCGAGCGTCGCGCGCAGCTCGAGGTTGCGCGGCGTCACCGTCACGCGCGCCGAGACCTGCATCCGCTTCTGCATCGCCAGCAGCGGGGCGATGTTCCTCATCACCCGCTCATAGCTGCCCTTGCCGCCGCGGTCGGGGCGAAGCGCGTCGTGGGTCTCGCCGACGCCGTCGACGCTGATGGTCACGGCGAACGCGTGCTCCTCGAAGAACGCGCCGTCGTCCTCGCCGACGAGAGTTCCGTTCGTCGTGATCGAGAACGTGACCTGCGCATGCGTCCGCCGCGATGCTTCGAGCGCGTACTGCGTCGCGGCGCGGACCACGGACCGATTGATCAGTGGTTCACCGCCGAGGAAGGCGACGTTCACGCGATCGCCGCGGCCGGCATCGCGGAAGAGCAGATCGATCGACGCGAGCGCCGTCGCCAGCGGCATGTTCCGCGCGGGACCGCCGAAGTCGCCCTGCTGCGCGTAGCAGTACGTGCATCCGAGGTTGCACTTCTGCGCGACCGCGAGCGAGATCGCGCGCAGCGGCGGCGAGACCAGCGGCGCGTCGTCGATCAGCGGAGGGACGTCGACACCGAGCTCCGTCAATCGCCGTGCGATCGCTTCCTCGTCGCCCGACTCGAGGAGCGCGTCGAGCGACGCGAACGTCTCCTCGTCGATGCCGAAGACGCGGCTCCCGTTCGGCAGGAGCAGATGCGCGCCGGAGTCCGAACGAAAGAGGTGCGCCGCCGGCGAGCGCGGTGCGGTCCCCGCGCTCATTTTTCACCCTGATCGAATCCACCGACCTCGAACTGCAGCACGCGCTCCCACTCGCGGAAGAGATCTTCGTACGAGAAGAACACCTCGAAGTCGTTGCGGGCGTCGGGCTTGTACACGCGCTCGTTCGGCGGCGTGTCGGGCGTGCGGCGCTGCATCCAGTTCTCGCCGACGCTCAGGCCGTCCGTCCCCGCCTCGACGTTCACGTAGTCGGGCCGCGACGACGCCCAGTAGTAGCACGCGCACTCGCGATAGTCGTTCTGCCACGGAGAGCAGAGGCTCTGCGTGAGATCGCCGGGCTCGAGGAGCTCGCGCGAGATGACCGGCTGGTCATTCTCGAAGAAATTGCGGATGCGGAGTTGCGCGGTCTGTGTCCTGTCGTACGTCGGAAGGCGCTGCTCGTCCGAGGGCTCCGCGGTGAAGACGCACTCGAGCATCTCCCCCGCCTTCGCCAGCACGCGCGAGAGCGAATTCGACCACTCCATGAACCACGCGCCGGGCTTCACCTCCGGCCCTCGCAACGCAACGGTCATGTCGTGGCCGTCGACCTTCAGCAGGCGACAGTGGAGCAGCGACTGATACTGCGCGTCCTCGATCGCCAGGACGTAGTTCTCGGCCTCGTGCATGACGATGCCGACGAAGATCCGGCGCCACACGTTCCGGAAATCGAACTCGAGACCGGGATAGCAGTTCGAGATCGCGCTGTCGGGCAGCGTGGAAGGAGGATTGCCGTCCGCCCGATGGAGGAACTGCTTCGCGGCGACGCGCTTCGCGGTGAGGTTCTTCGGTGTGAGCTTGCTCATGATGTCCTCCCTGGAGCGCCACCGGCTGGCGGCCGATGGACCGGCCGGCCGGCGGCCGGCGCTCCGTCCTTCACTTCGTCTCTCCCGGCGTGGCGAGGCGGCTGGCGGCGAGGCGGATCTTCTCGTACTGCCGCCGTGTGAGCGTCAGGTATCGCCCGTCCGCGTTGCGCATCATGCCCGGCATCTTTCTCCGCCCAAGGTCCGTGAGGTCGCCGATCTCGTCGAACTTGCGCAGCACGCTGACGAACCATGGCGGCGCGCCGCTGCGCAGCGACGTGAACACGTTCTGGTGCAGGGTGCGCACCGCGATGTTGTCGACGATCGTGGGGGCCATGATCGGCTCGTAGGTGCGTCCGGTGTCCCCGTTGTCCTGACGCGACATCGTGCTCGTGGCGTTGATGTCGCCATTGCCGTTCATGTACGTCGTGTTCATCAGCCGCACGGTCTCGAACGCGCGGCGAAGAATCTCCTCCGCGTCGGCCTGGAGCTCCTCATCCGAGTACGTACCAGGCTCGATCTCCGGACCGAGGAGAGCCATCTCGAGCTCGTCGTAGACGGTGCGGATCGGGAAGCTGTCGGGGGCGAACATCGGAGGTCCCGCGCCGACGTGTGCCAGCGCCGAGAGCGTGCGCCGTCCGATCTTCAGCTCCACCTCGATCGTGCCGTCGCACTCGTCGTCGAGGTAGCCCTTGCTGACCCAGAAGTCGCCGTCCTGCGTGCCGGCGTAGATCTGCGCGGGGATCGTGAGACTGGGACCGGAGCTCTCCTTGTAGCCCTTCCAGTCTTTCGCCGGGTCGTAGATCTGTGGGATGTCCTTGTCATCCGCATCGGGTCCGTAGACCTTGCCGACCGCGGGCGTGTAGCGGATGCGGATGTGCGGGAACTCCGCGGTCGGAGCGACGAACTGGAGATGCCCGAAGGGCACGCTCTTCCCCGGAAGGAAGTTGTTGCACCGCCCTTCGAGCGCGTGGCGCGAGTGATCGGAGAACCAGCCGCTGTCGGCTTCGACCTTGTCGTCGACGTTGCCGGTGCGGCGGAACATCTTGATGTTGCCCAACTCCGCGCGCCAGCGGATCTCGCGCACTCCCGCTTCGTCGAGCTGCGCTTTCGTGAGGTGGACCCACTCCTTTCCGATCAACCCCCAGAGCTCGATGAATGGCGCAACCGGGCGGACGCGGCCCTCTTCGTCCTTGAACGTAACCGGACGCGTTTCGCGCGCGGTGATACGGCCGGTGTGGGGATCAATGACGAGCGTCGGCTGCGGCACGACCCGCCGGAAGCCTAGCGGCTCTCCCGGATCGACGATGACGTCGTAGTTGTTCACCGGCTCCGGCGACGCGCCGAGGCGGGAGATGGCGAGCGGCGGGAGGAGGCGGATCTCGCGGATCTTCACGGCATCACCTCCGCCAGCGCGCTCTCGCGGACGACTGCGCGGTCGATCATCACGAGCAGATCATCGTCGCCGTCGATCATTGCCTCCGCGAACAATCGTCTTCGTTCGTCGGAATCGATCACCCGCAATGTTCCGAGGAGGTTGCGCGACGCTTCGAGCATGCCCCGATACCAGCGCCAGCGCTCGTCCTCGCGATCGGGCAGCAGCAGCGTGAACGGCATTTGGAACGGCGGGCCGGCCGCGACGCGCGTCGCCGGGATGCCCTGGCGCAGCGGCATGGCCACGAGGATGCTCGACAGCGCGCGGATCTTGTACATCTCGCTGAAGACGAGCGTGAGGATGTTCCCGCGCGCCGACGGCTCGGTCGTCGACGCGAGCGAGCCGCGCAGGCTGAAGGAATGCGTCAGCCCCGTCAACAGCAGGCGATAGCGGATGTTGAACAGGTGGGCCCAGGAGAACGTGAGCGGATCGGTGATCTCGTTCGTCACATCCGGCTTCCACGACGTCTTCGCCACGCTCTCGGTCATGGGGAGGGAATCGGAGACGATGGGATTGGTGCTCACCGGACGCGACGGATCGAACTTCTTCTCCTCGGCGGCGATCGCCTTCCACTCGCGATAGATCTGGAGGAACCGCGCGAAGTGCGACGCCTCCCCTTCGGATGTGGCCTCGCCCTGGCGGGCGATGTCGTTCAACGCCCGCTTGGCACTTTCGCGGTCCTTGACCACCCGAATGATGACGTCGGGCGTGGCGGGGACGACGTTCTCGTGCATCCGGCCGCGCGCGCCGTGCGAGTACCCGCGGCCCCATTCGTTCCACGAGGCCTGATAGTCGACGCTGTCGGCACGGAAGGCCTCGTCGGGAACGATGCTCGGATCGTCGATGGTCTTGATCATCAAGTCGTAGAGGATGCCGACGCGGTTCAGCGGATGTCCCGCGTTGGCCTCGGTTGCACGCTTCGTCACTTCCTCCGCCTCAGGGCCGGTCCATTTCTCCGGCTCCTCGGCGTACACGTACTTCGCGAGCGAGCCGAGGGTGAGACGCTCGAGAGCGAAGAAGAACGGGTAGAAATCGGCGTTGAACGGAAGCTCCTGGCGCTCGAAGCTCACCGGACCGGAGATGCAGCGGAGGACGTTCTGGACGGTGATGAGATGACCCATCTCCTCCTTGGCGATGCCGAGGATCGTCTCCTGCCAGCGCTCGACGGTCTCCTGATGCTTCGCGCCGAGGCGCGCGCCGCCGAGGGTGTACGCGGCGAAGAGGTATTCGACCATGAGAGCGTGCTCGATCTCCGCCGCGACGTGGAGAAGGAGTGTCATGTACTGCGTGCCCGTGAGCTCCGGCGAGATCTGGGGCTGGGCAGCTCCCGGCCCCTCGGCCATGAGGGGCGCACGAGATGGTTCGAGAATGGAGCGCAGGTGCCGCGCCTGACGAGAGCGCATGTCTCCCCCTTCCGACTTTCGTGTGGGTGTCTGCTGGAGGAGTGACCGGGAGGGGGAAATCCCTACCTGCAAGATGGGGAACGACCACGCGAGAGGTCGGGTGTCGATCGCTCGACCCCTATAATCCGTCCCTACCTGCGAATCCGGTCATGAAGATCGTTTTCTGGAACACGGCGCGCGGCTCCAGCATGATCAGCGAACGGCTCGATCTGATCATGGAGAACTGCATTGGGCTGGCCCACGGCCGGCCGGAGTTGATCGTTCTGTGCGAAGGACTGAAGGGAACGCGCAAGCAAATCCGACTCAAGGGTGGGCTCCCCGGCTACACCCTCGTCAAGCCCGGAAAGCTGTTTGGAGGCTATGGCGAGGAGACAACCTTGCGATACGTGATCTTCGCCCGCGACAACGTGCACTGCGTCGCCTGGTACTGCACGACCGGCAACGACCGGCCCGCCGTCCACATCACCGTCAACCACTTCCCGCCTGCTGTTCATCCATGCCCCGTCCGTGACAACCACGGTGAAGCCTCAACGGATGGCGTTGCGGGAGGCATTGATCTCCCCGCACGCGGAACCGGCGGTCGTCTTCGGCGACTTCAACGTCGACGCGTTCAACAAGCCCATGAGGCAACGATTCGTGAACCTGCTCTCCGACGACCTCAACACGCTCTTCAGCAACGACTCGCGATTCATCGCCAGGTACGACGATCGCTTTCCCACGCGCCCGAGCAGCGGGAAGGCGCTGGACTGGGCCCTCGTCAATCAGAAGTACACGTCTTCGGTGAAGGTATCGGTCATGAAGGACACCTCGACGCGGAACAACATGGACGACTCGTCGGACGACGACTTCGTGCCCGAGATCATCTCCACCGGCAAATCGGATCACGAGGCCATCCTCATCGAGATCACGTGAGTGGGGCAACCCGCCGGCGACCAGTGACGCTTCGCGTCCGCCACGATTCAGGACGGGCGGGTGTGACTCAGCACCCAGCACTCAGCACCCGGTACCCGGCACTCAGCACTCCGCACCCAGCACTCAGCACCTATAATCCCCCCGTCCATGTCCTTCACGCGCAAGTACCTCCTGTGGCTCCTCCTCCCGCCGCTGGCGGTGAGCGTTTTGCCGGCAATGCTGTTTCTGGCGCAGACGATCCAGCTATCGCCGGCGCGTGCATTGATCCTCGTGGGCCTGCTGTTTGTCACGTACGGTGGCTGGTGCGTCCTGTTCGCCCTCGGCGTCCGGCCCCAAACGCGGAAGGTCGAGGAGGCTCTGGCCGGGGACGGGGACCTCTCCCGAGCATTGTCGGAGTGCCTGGACCGCACGAAGGTCCTGCCGGTCGCGGTCTGGGGCGGGGGCGGGGTGGTTTTCGCCGCGGTGGCGGCGCTGCTGTTGATGCCCGGCGCGGTCGGGTTCGCCACCTTCCTCATCTCGGCGCTGATGTCGGGATTCATCTCCCTGGTCTGGGCCTACGCGATGGGCAAGCACCTGCTCAAGAAGGCGGCGGCGGGGCGGCGCGTGCACTACGACGGCGGCGGACTGACGCTCGGCAAGAAGATTGCCATCGTCTTCATCGGCTCGCTCACCATCTCCTCCGCGGCGCTGATCCTGCTCGTCTCCTCGCGCGTCTCGTCGACGCTCGAGGTGCTGGCGATCGAGAGCGCGACCGAGCGCTTCCAAAGGCTCTACGAGACCGCGAACGTTCTCGCCCGAGTCGACGCGTCGGCGCTCGACACGATGAGATTCTCGATTCCGCCCGGGTACTCGCTGCACCTCATCGACAAGCAGGGAAGGGTCACCAGTACGGCCGATTCGCTCGACGCCCATGAAGTCCGCTCGATTCAGACGCTCCGTACCGGTGACAGCCGTGGCTTCAGCGGATCCCACGTGCTGCGCTTCGCGGAGCTGAGAGACGGCTCGATTCTCGCGCTGGCGATCCCGTTCGGCGACTACGCCAACATCCCCTTCCAGGTGACGATGTACACGCTCGCGGTGATGCTCCTGACCGCCGCGGGCTTCAGCGTCGCCACGGTCGTCCTCTCCCGCGACGTGACCCTCCCACTGCACGAGCTGCGCGGTGTCGCGAGCGAAATGGCCAACGGCAACTTCGAGGTTGCGCCGCGCGTCTTCGCGGACGACGAGGTCGGCCATCTGGCCGGCAGCTTCGGCGAGACCCGTTCGAACCTCCGCCGCCTCCTCGGCCGCGTCGGCGGCAGCGGCACGACCATCACCGACGGCGTGCGCGTCATCACCGGCGGCACGGAAATGCTCCTCGAGCGCTCGCGCGAGCAGAGCTCCCTCACCCAGCGCTCCTCGGCCTCCGTCGAGAACGTGCGCGGGGGCATCCGTGGAGCGCTGCAGGCCGCGGACACCGTCACCGACCTCACCCAGGACGCTTCCGCGCGCGCCCTCGAGCTCCAGGCCTCCGCGGAGGAGGTCGCCCGAAGCATGGACTACCTGTTCCAGTCGGTGGAGAAGACCTCATCCTCGGCGACGCAGATGAATGCGACGATGAGCGAGACCTCCCAGCGCACGCAGGTCCTCGCCGGGATCGGCGATGAAGTGCTGTCGTTCGTGGCGGAGATGGATTCGACCGTCGGGGAGCTCTTGAGCAGCTCGCAGTCGACCGCCGATCTCGCCCAGCAGGTGCGCGAGGACGCGCGCGGCGGCGGCGACGCGGTGCAGCGCACCGTCGAAGGAATCAACGTCACGCACGAGCTCACGGTCAGCACCGCCAAGACGATGGACGAGCTGCAACGGAGCGTCGGCGAGATCAGCCGCATCCTGAACGTCATCGAGGAAGTGGCCAACCAGACCAACCTTCTCTCGCTGAACGCCGCGATCATCGCCGCGCAGGCAGGCGAGCATGGCGCGGGCTTCACGGTCGTCTCGGACGAGATCCGCCAGCTCGCCGAGCGGACACGCGGCTCGACGAAGGAGATCGCCGCGATCATCAAAGCCGTCCAGGGCGGTTCCCGCGCGGCGGTGGCGAAGATGCACGAAGGGGTCGCGCGCGTCACGCAGAACGTGAAGCTCGCGGAGGAAGCGGCGAGCTCGCTGGGCAAGATCGTCGACAGCGCGACGCGCTCGTTCGAGATGGCGATCCGCATCAACCGTTCGCTGGGCGAGCAGTCGACGGCCAGCCGGCGCCTGCACGAGGTCACCTCGCGTATGTCCGATCACATCTCCGAGATCAACCGCGCCACGAGCGAGCAGGCCCGCGGCACGCAGCTCATGGCCCAGGAGTCGGAGCGCGTGCGCGACATCGCCGCACAGGTCAAGAACGCGACCGAGGAGCAGTCTCTGGCCGGACGCGGCATCACCGTCGCCCTCGAACGGATCGCCGACGACGCGCGCGCAATGCGCGACCTCCTCGAGCGCCAGCTCGAGGAGACCGACCGCATCGCCGACGCCTCCCGGGTCATGCTCGACATCGCCCAGAAGAACGACGACGTGGCCCGCGAGTTCAACACCACCATGCAGCGCCTCGTCAGCAGCGGCCAGGAGTTCGAGAGCGAGGTCACCAGGTTCCGCTTCTCCGGCGGGGAGGCGTAGGCGCCCCCTCCCGCCCCCCGCCCCCGCCCCCGCCCGAGTCTCAAAGTCTCAAAGTCTCAAAGCCTCAAGGAGGGAGCCGTTCGATCATGCGGGTGAGTCCTGCTCCAACCGCCGCGATCTTGTCGTGGACTCCGCTCACATCCTTCGCCAGTTTCGCTTGCTTCAGAATCTCGAGCTGCGTTTCCAGCTCATAGAGTGACCCGCTTTGAGACTTTGAGACTTTGAGACTTTGAGACTTTGAGACTCCATGGCGAGGAGGCAAAGCCCCCCCCTCTGCGACGTAGACTGCGGCCGATGCTCCCGGTCTGCACGGTAAGGGCGTGCCGCTCGCCGCTGGCGCGGCAGGAGAAGCGCTACGTCTGCGCCAACGATCACTCGTTCGATATCGCGCGCAGCGGCTACGTGAATCTTCTCCAGCCGCAGGACCGTCGATCGAAGAACCCCGGCGATACGGTCGAGGCGGTGGCGGCGCGGCGACAGTT
>CAZLGP010000132.1:0-8040 GCA_964558905.1 uncultured Thermoanaerobaculia bacterium
GATGGTGATCGTTCCGCTTGCAACCTCTTCGCGTTCCGCGGTGATGATCACCACCGCCCCGCCCTCCGGCGCAGCCTCGGCCAGCGTCACGGCGGCCGTGATGGGATTGCCGCCGATCACCGCCGACGGCGTCGCCGTGAATGTCAATAACACCGAGCTCTCGCTGATCGTGAGCGTTGCCGCGACCGAGGTCGCGTACGTTGCGGTCAGCGTGACCGTTCCGGCCTCCGCTTCTGCGTGGACGGTAGCCGTGAACGTGGCGCTGGCCTGTCCCTCGGCGACGAGAACTTCGCTCGGGACGGTCACCGCGCCGCTGGAGCTGGAGAGCCGCACGGAAACGCCTCCGGCGGGAGCTGGCGTGGTCAGGGAGACCGTACCGGTGACGGCCTGATTCGGTGAGGCGGTCGCGACGTCGAGGCTCAACTCGGCCAGGGTCACGGTATGGACCGTGGTCGTGCGGATCCCGCGTCCGTCGTATTCGTATCGGCGGTCGCCGGCACTTCGCAGGTGATTGCGCGGCGAGTAGTCAAACGTGCGCGCGCCGACGACGATCTCGTTTCCGGCCGGGTCGTAGGCGACGGCGTCGTCCCGGCCGTTGCTCATCACCGAGGCGATCTTGGGCGTCGTGCCGGACATCGTGAAGGTGCGCAGGTTTTCGCCGACCGAAGTCGAGCGCAGGTTGCCCATGGCGTCGTAGACGTACGAGCCGGCGCCCCCCCTGTCCCTCGCCTCCGTTGGCGGTGGTCAGGCGATGGAGGTCGTCATAGCCGAAGTCGCGGTCGTAGGCGGAATCGGCCAGATCGGCGATGCGGGTGATGTTGCCGGCAGGGTCGTGCGTGTACTCGTACGACGCGAGCACGCCCGTCGTCGGTTCGTCCTCCCCCGAGAGGAGTGGTCCGGTGAGCATGTTCGTGATGGGACGGTAGCGCGGATCGTAGGTCGTCGTCCGGGTCGTGCCGTTGCCGAAGACGATCTCGCGCAGAGGTCCGAACGGCAGATAGGATGCCGAGAGCACCAGCGGCGTTCCTTCTGTCGTCGCCGCAACGGGGCGTGACGCGAAGTCAAACGTGGTATCAACGATCCGCCCGCCCGGGTATCGAATGCGCGAGCGATTTCCGTCCGCGTCGTAGCCGAAGGCGGTCGTGTAGACCGCGCTGCCGATGCTCTTCGACTCCGACAACAAGAGTCCGCGGCGGTCATAGGTGTACGCCGTGGCTCCGGTGGGATCGGTCATCGACGTCAGGCGGCCTTTCCCGAAGGATCCAACGTCGTACGTCCACGTCACGGTTTCGGAGCGCTCGTCTCGCGTACTCGTCGCGGACGACACGCGCCCGACCGAGTCGTAGGCACGGGTCGTGACGCTTCCATCCGGGAGCGTCGTCAAGAGCAGATTTCCGGCAGCGTCGTACTGGTAGCGCGTCACGCCGGTCACGGGGCTCACCTGCTCGATCATGCGGCCGAAGTCGTCATAGCGATAGGTCGTCTCGTTGCCGTTGGGATCGGTGACCGAGGCGAGGTTGCCGTCGCGGTCGTATTCGTAGCGGGTGTGGATCGCTCCGCCCAACGCGGTCGACAGCGTCTGCGTCACCTTCTGGAGGCGGCCGGCAGGGTCATAGTCATAGAACGTGTTCGGTTCCGTGTGGTTTTCGTCCCGGATGGCGAGAAGCCGCGACCCCGGACCGTAAATGTACTCGACGCTCGTTCCGTCAGGATGCGTGATGCGGGTCAATTGGTCGGACGTGTTGTATCCGTACGTCTCGCGCTTCTTCTCCGCCCAGGAGCCGTTCTCGAATCCGAGCACTCGCTCCAGCGTCTTCAGCGCCGTGACGGGGTCATAGGTCGTCTCGATGCGCTCGCGCAGATCGGCGAGCGACGGGCCGCGGGAGATCGCCAGCACACGACCTCGGCCATCATAGGTGTAGTTCGTGACCGCGTCTCCATGCACCTCGTTCGCCAGCGGGCCGTTGCCCGAGTAGACGCGGGTCGTCGTGACGTCCGTTGCGCAGAGCGGATCCGCGACCGTATCGCAGCCGGGAACGCCCTCGAGCGTCGTCGTGAGCAGCCGCCCCAGCGAGTCGTAGGTCATCTCCGTGGCGACGCCGTTCGGATCGACGATCCGGATCGCGTTCCCGAAGACGTCGTAGCTCTCGAAGCGCGTCACGTGTCCCGCGGCATTCCGGGACGCAGCCAACCGGCCGCGCCAGGTCGCGGGAACGGATGGGTCGATGGGGTAGTACACGAACGTGGTCGTGTCGCCGTTGCCAGGCCGCGGTCCGTCGATCGATTTTCGCTGCTTGGGCGGCTGCGGCAGCGTTCTCCAGGCCTGCGGGAACCAGGCACCCGGATCAAACGGGGCGCCCTCGGTTCCGTTGTGGAGCGCGGTCGTGGTCGTCTGCGCTTCCTGACGCGCCGGAGAGTCGGTCCACCCGGTAACGCTCTGTGAGGTCATGAAACCGGAAAGCGCGTCATAGGTGAACGTCTCCTGCCGGACCCCGCCCGGCTGGAGGACGCTCTCGGTAGTCGTTCGCGTAACCCGGTCGGGCCAGTTCGCGTCGGCGTACTCATAAGAAACCGTCCGGGTCGCGTCCGTCGCGATGAGGATGAGAGCGTCCGAGGCGAGCGTCGCGGGGGTGAGCCGGCAGCGATCGAGATCCGTTTCCGGATCGCAGGACTCGGGACGCAGATGGGTCGTCTCTCCTGTGAGGCGATCCTGCACGTACTGGCGCTCGCGGACATAGCCGAGCGCGTCCTGTTCGCGGAAGACATGTCCGGCCGCGTCGTAGGCGTACACGCCATCTTCCGAGCCGCAGTCGCACGAGCCGTCGATCTGCACCGTGCGCATCTGCCCCGCGATGTGCCGGCTATAAAAGTCGGTCGTCCGCCCCCCGGCGTAGGTCACCCGTGTCCGCCATTCACCCGGCTCGCGTCCCGGGAGATCGTAGGCGATGTTGGTGATCTCGCCGTTGTTGCCACTCGAAGTCAGCGCCTGGCCGGCTCCGTCATAGACGTGCGACTCGATCAGGTGTCCGGCGCCGTCCCGGGCCGTCTGCATCCTCCCGCTGCTGTAGGTATACGTGCGCCAGGTGCCCGCGGGCGTGCTGACGCCGGTCAGGTATCCATTGCCGTCGATCGCATACGTCCATTGCAGCTCGGGATGACCGACGACGGCGATCGAGGTGATGCGCCCGGTCGTGCCGTTCGTCGCGACCGTCCAGCTCCACGATCCCCAACTGTCGGCGACGGTCGTCGGTCTGCCATTCGCGTCGTAGGCAATCGCGACCTCGTGCCCCGTTCCGGCGTTTCTCAATGCCACGAGCTTCCCGCCGCGAAACACCCGAACCATGCTGCTGCCGGCCTCGCGATGGAGGATATCGCCGGATGGCTCCAGCACCAGAGAGCCGCGTGCGCGGTCCGGGACGGGCCAGATCTGCCGGTAGCTTCCGGCCTCGCGGACGAAGAGGAACCGCTCGGCGTTTTCCGTGAACACATCCACGCGGTCGAAGACATCGCGCATCCCGTTCGCGACCAGCCGGGCATCGAAAATCGAAGTCCATCCTCGTCCGAACGTACCCACGGTCCTGCGACTGTCATACGTGCGCCGCAGTGGCCCAACGAGGCCCCCGGGAATGGGATCGCCGTCGGTCAGACGCATGTTGGCGCTCGTGACGTGTACCGGATCGCCGACGGAATTGGGCGGCTGACCAACCGGACAGGACTTGGTCTCGCACTTGGGCAACATCATGGGCCCGGCCTCCGCCAGCCCGGTCTCCTCGTCGTTGCAGGCCCGCGCCCAGGCCCGGAGGTACTCCGACCCGAAGGTGCAAGCCGGCACGTGGATCACGTCCTGTCCGGTCCTCGCGACAAACAGGCCGTTTTGATACACCAACGTGCCAGACGGCTCGAGGACAACGCCCAGTTTGCGCTGAGCGTCATGACTCGTCTGGGGGAAATTCCACGTCAGCAGCGCTCTTGTATTGTCACCGGGAAGCAGGCTCAGGCCGACCGTCGGTGTGTGAGGTGGCACGACGATCGCGCTCTCGGCGGTCGCCTCCTCACCGCTGCACCGTGCCACACGCGCAGTGACCTCATAGCTGCCCGCCGGCCAGCAAGACGTCAACGCCCCCCACGGATACGAACCGGCCAGATCGGAGTTAACGGGACTGCTCAGGGACTCGCCATTGGGGGTCTTGATCCGCCACGTCACATTGCCGCGTCCACGCTTGAAGTCGTAGACGATCAGGCCGCCCGTATCTCCTTCAATGTCGACGCCGTCGTTCGTGATCTGCACGACTGGCGGCGCGGCCAGGGTAAAGCCCGTCGTCGCCTCACCTGACGTGCCGCCGCAATCCGCCACGGCTTTGACCGTGTAAGAGCCATCCCGCAGGCATCCCGTCCCGACATACCAGGTGTGCGTACACGTCGTCCCGCCGCCCAGACAGGGCGGTGATCCGATCAGCTGGCCGTTGAGGTAGAACAAGATCTCTCGTACATGGAGCGAAGGCGGGCTCGCGGTCCCCGTGGCATGGATCGTCACCATCTCGCCGGCAGTGCTGAGTGAGACCTGTGCCGCGCATTGCGCCGCCGCGCTCGGAGCATGGACCAGGAGGACGAACAGGCCTATGACGAACCAACCGCCGATCGAATGCGGCAGAGACAACGTCCTTGCAGTCATCACTGAGCTCTCCTCTCTGCTTGCGACACGCGCGAAATGACATGCCATTCTGAACATCGACGCAGACTTCCGCGGACGGCCACTTTTCCTTCCTGTTGGACACAGGCATCGCCGCCCGGGCAACCGCGCCTGCGTTCCGGGCGCGCTAGGAGTCGCAATGTCGACATCGATCTGCCGGATTCAAAAAGCGTTACCCTTCCCGGATGCGTCCCTTCGCGCTCCTGCTCGTCGTGATCACTCTCGGCTGCGCAAGCTCGACGAGGCCGGCGGCGCCGTGCAACCCCGGCCTGCCGCTCGTGAATCCGACTCTGTGGATGCAGAGCGCGGCCGAATTCCGCGCTTCCGCGCTGCAGGTCTACGCGGCGGCACGGCGCGCGCTCGATGCCGCGCTCCGCGAGTCCTCGTCGCTGCCGCCGGCAATCATCCTCGACCTCGATGAGACCGCGCTCGACAACAGCCGCTTCGCGGCGCGGTCTCTCGCAAGAGGAAAGGCGTTCTCCTTCGGAGACGACTGGAGCGAGTGGGTCGGGGAATCGGCGTCGGCGGCGATTCCGGGAGCGGAGGAGTTTCTCGCCTACGCCGCGAGCCGCGGCGTGACCGTGTTCTACATCACGAACCGCACCGCGGACATGGAGACGTCGACGCGTCTGAATCTGACGAAGCTCGGGTTTCCCCTCTCCACGACGGAAGACACCCTTCTCCTGCGCGGGGAGCAGGAGGAGTGGAACACGACCGACAAAACGACGCGCCGCGACTTCGTCGCCTCGCGCTACCGCGTCTTGCTCCTCCTCGGCGACGACGTGAACGACTTCACGTCGGCCGGCGGCAGGTCAGTCGCCGAGCGCTCTGCGGTCGTCGACGGCGCTGCGGAATCGTGGGGAACGCGATGGTTCATCGTGCCCAACGCGATCTATGGCTCCTGGCAGAGCGCCGTCACCGGCAGCAGTGGCACTCCCTGCGAACAAATCGAGAAGACGATCGACTCGCTGCAGCGATGAGACGGCCGGTCAGCGCGCGGCGCGGATCATCTCGATGAACTTCGCCGTCAGGTCCGCGTCGAACTGCGATCCGGCCGCGCGGGTCAGGGTCGCGATGGCGGTGTCGCGGGGCTCGGGGGGCTGGTACGTGTCGGGGTCGGTCATCGCGATCCAGGCGTCGCAGAGCTGGAGGAGGCGGGAGAGCAGCGGGACCTCGTCGCCGAGCAGCTCGTTTGGGTAGCCGTTCCCGTCGACGCGCTCGTGATGGCAGAGGACGATGCGGGCGAGATCCGCCCCGAGAACCGGCTCGATCATCGCCGCGCTCACCGACGGGTGCTCGCGCAGAAAGGCCAGCTCCTCGGTGGTGAGATCGGGCTTGCGATAGAGGCGGTCGTAGTCGAGCAGACGCATCCCGCAGTCATGGATCCGCCCGGCGATGCGCGCGGTCTCGACGTCCGCGGGAGTCATGGCCAGATGGCGCGCGAAGCTCTCGCACAACTGCGCGACGAGATCGGAGTGGCGGCGCAGCTCGGGGTATTTCGCGAAATCAGGCTCAACGAGCTTCTCCGCGATTCGGGACTGCATCGCGCTCAGTGCACCACGCTGCAGCGAATGTTCGATGACGTGCTGCAGGTGCGTGTGCAGGACGGCCAGAAGCTCGTGGGCATTTCGGTCGGGATTCCCGGCGAAGGCAACGGTCAGATAGAGGCCGCGCAATGCGCCGACGTGCAGCGGTGCGGTGAAGACTTTCTGGACGTCGGCCGCCGCCAGCGGAGCGCCGGACGTGCCGAGGGGCGTGGCGACGGAGGTGCGGACGAAGCCTCCGCCTTCTCCCCTCTTCGTCAGCCAGACGTTGAGCTTGGACTGGATGAGGTTCTTCGCCTCGTCGGTCATCGTGGAGCGCGCGGCGATCTCCTGCACGCCGCCGAGGTGGCCGAAGGCGGAGAACGTCGCGGCGACGGCGCCGGGGATCAGGAGGATGGCCCGGAGGACGTCGCGCGCGGCGGCGAGCTCGCCTTCCGACAGAGTCTCTGTGGTCGAAGGGACGAGAACGCGGTCCGCGGCGGCGCGGGCCTCGATGACCAGCGCGGCCATGCCTGGCACGTGCGTACGTGTGGTCGGTGGCGGAGGCACGGAAACGGGAGCCGGGGCAGGCGCCGGAGCCGCGATCGGGGGCGCAGCGACTGCCGGACTCTCCTGTTTGTCCGCGGTAGACCGGTGCGATGGGGCCTGCGCCGCCTCGGCGGTGGACAGAGTGATGAACCGATGCCCGAAGAGGTTGCGGTCGGTGAACACTTCGGCGATGCGCTCGGCGATGCTCTGCGCTTTCGGGACGTCGTCATTCTCGAAGGGCTGCTTGCCGGCCTTGTCGCGCATGTCGATGAGGCCGATGAGCTTTCCACGCGCGTAGAGCGGCGCTGCAAGGAGGCGATCGGTGGAGGCCTCGAAGAGGAGTTGCGAGAAGCGCGGCTCGACGGCGAGACCGTTCACGTAGAAGGGCGTTCGTCCGCGGCCGCAGCGGTCGACGATCGGATCGTTGAAGTCGGCGGCGTGGCGGGCCGTGCCGCGGAACCCGTACTCGGTGATGAGCTCGAAGCGGCTCATGCCGTCGTAGAGATACAGCGCCGCCTTCGTCGCGCGGATGTTCACCGCGCAGTCGTAGAGGATCTCCTTCAGCTTCGGCTTGAGGTCCTCGACGTCGGGATGCACGGGGCGAATTGTATGCCGTCGGGTCGTGGGGTCTTCGAGTCGCCCAGTCGTCGAGTCGCCCAGTACGTCTTCGAGGCATGGAGTCTCAGAGTCTCAAGGTCTCAAAGTCTCAAAGAGGTACAGCCACATTCATCGGAGACGACTAGCCGGTCCGGCCGGCGGCTCTGGTTGCTCCGCCTTACGGCACGTCTCCGATGGACTCGACGGTCGCGGCTTCGGGCGGCGCAACCTGCCTGACACCCCGCCGCGCAGACTCGGCGGTCAATAGGCCGACGAAGCGGTCAATGCGCCCCCACGTAGTGGTCAATGCGCCCGCGTAGCGGGCAAGAGGAAATAGCCCCCGGCTTTCAGCCGGGGGACTGCGATTACGTCCAAATCCAGCTCGCGTAGCGGGCGACAGGACGACTCTGTCGCCCGCTACGCGGGCTGACCAAGACGCCGCACCGAACCCCCGGCTGAAGCCGCAATGGCGTTAACTTTAGGCGAGGGCGTCGTCTTGTTGGCGTTCAGCGACTCTCCCCACTCGACGCGGAGAGAGTGGCCTGATCAGCGCCGGAGGCGCGGCAGAGGGTAGAGAAGATGGAGTGACCCGCCCGCTCGGTGTACTTTCTCGTGGGTTGAAACTGAGAAACAGAGCCACATACAAGGAGGAACGGGTCATGAAGATTATGCATTGGATTG
>CAZLGP010000133.1:0-7417 GCA_964558905.1 uncultured Thermoanaerobaculia bacterium
GCACTTAGATCGAAGAAGAGAGCTCGCCGCTGGCAGCGCTCAGCACTCAGCCCTCAGCTCGCCGCTCTGAGCTCCCAGCTCTCAGCACCCAGCACTCAGCACCCAGCACCCAGCACCCAGCACTCAGCACCCAGCACCCAGCACTCAGCACCCAGCACTCAGCACCCAGCACCCAGCACCCAGCACTCAGCACTGATATCCTCCTCCCATGCCCCAGGCCCATCGATTTGCCGATCTCGTGCATGAGCTTCAGCAACTGGAGCGCACGCCGATCGCGGCACAGGGGCTGATGATCCTCGACGCGTTCGTGCGTCATACGCGCTTCGACTCCGGCGCCCTCTACCTGCGCGATGGGCGCGGCGCCGAGCTGCGGCTCGCGGCGAAGTCGCAAGAGTGCGTCGCCCCCGAGATCCTTGCCGTCGACATCCGCGCCGAGGATGCCGTGTCGCCGTCTCCGTCCGTGGTCGTGCCGCTGCAGTCGCATCGCGAGTCGGTGGGCGTGCTCGCGCTCCACACGTTCCACGTCGACGACGCGCTCGATGACGACGTCGCATTCGTCCGTGCCGGAGCGGCGTTCCTCTCGACGCTGCTGGCGAACCAGCGCCTGACGCAGGAGTCCCGCGAGGGGGACTTCCAGCTCAAGTACCGCCTCTGGGAGCTCGAGTCGTTGTATGACATCGGCCTCTCCATCGCCTCGACCCTCAACGTCGACGAGCTCGCGGACGCGATCCTCTTCCGCATGATCTCCCTCACCAATGCGCGTCGCGCGGCGCTCTTTCTGCGCGACGAGGAGAAGTTCCGTCTCTACCGCTCCTTCGGCGCCGTGAGGGAGGACTTCCTCGATCTCGAGCTGAGCCAGGATCTGATTCGCGATGGGAAGCCGCTGACGTTCGAGGGCGACAGCGCGTGCCTCTTCCCCGATTGCATGACCTACGTGGCCGTTCCGGTCAAAGGGAGCAACGACGCCGTCATCGGCGTCCTCGCCGCGGCCGATCGCGAGACGCGCGACGGTGGCATTGCGCCGTTCGAGGCCAATGAGCTGCGCCTGCTGTCGCTCTTCGGCAACCAGGTCGCGATCGCGCTCGAGAATGCGCGCCTGCACCGCGAGGCGCTGGAGAAGCAGGCCATGGAGCGCGATCTGGAGCTGGCCGCGACGATCCAGCGCGACATTCTGCCGAAGAGCATTCCGGTGATCGAAGGCATCGAGATCGCCGCGCTCTCTCGCCCGGCGCGTCAGGTGGGCGGCGACTACCACGCCTTCTTCGTGCGCGACCGGGTGGTCACCACGTTGGTCGCCGACGTGGCCGGCAAATCGATGCCCGCGGCGCTGCTCGTGTCCGCCCTGCACGCCGTCGTCCAGCTCCTCTTCGCCGAGGGACGGGACATCGCCGAGATCGCGACGGAGCTCAATCGCCACATCCACAGCTGGTCGGCCGAGAACAAGTTCATCACCATGATCATGGTCGCGATCGATCGCGAGCACGAGACGATCTCCTATGTGAACGCGGGACACAATCCGGGGTACCTGATCGCGGACGGCCGCATCGACACGATCAAATCGCACGGGCTGCCGATCGGCATTCTGCCGAACTCGCGCTACCTCGCCCAGACTCGCCCGTTCCCCGCGGGCTCGTGCGCGGTGCTCTACAGCGACGGCATCACCGAGGCGGAGGACCGGGACGGGGAGGAATTCGGCAACGAGCGTCTCGAGGCCCTCCTGGGCGAGCACGTCGGATGCAGCGCGAGTCTGATCCGCGACCAGATCGCCGACGCCGTCGACGCGTTCGTGGACGAGGAGCCCCAAAAGGATGACGAGACCATCGTCATCATCAAACGGATCTAGCCGGCACGGCCGGCAGCGCTGGTTGGCCAAGCCTTCGGCGTGCTTGTCGCCCGAGGAGCGCTTCTTGCCGCGCAATCTCCTAGCCGGCCCGTTGCTGTCCCGCAAACTCCGTCCCCCTCTGTGCTCTCTGTGGCTCTGTGGTGGTCCCCCGGCTGACTGGTACTACGAGCAACGCCCCGGCCGCCGCGGCCAGAACCGGCTGATGCACGAAAACCTTCACCACAGAGCCACAAAGAGCACAGAGGGGGACGGAGTGACCCGCCATGTAGGGGGTGGCGATCGAAGTCCAGCTGGATCACTACTCGCCCCGAAAGGCCGCCGGTCGTTTTTCGAAGAACGCCGCCATCCCCTCGGCCGCGTCCTTCGACCGGAAACAGGCGAGCTGGTGCTCGGACTCGAGGTCGATCTGCGCGCGCAGGTCGTTCGACTCCGACGCGAGCAGCGCGCGCTTGATGCCGGCGAGGGCGAGCGGCGGGGCGGCCACGAGCATCCGCGCGAACTGCTCGGTCTCGGACGCAAGATCATTCGCGATGCGATCGATCATCCCGATCGCCAGCGCCTCGGTGGCGTCGACCATCCGTCCGGACATCAGGATCTCCATCGCCCGGCTGCGGCCGACGAGGCGCGGCAGCAGCCATGTCCCGGCCCAGTCGGGATGCATCCCGATGCGCACGAAGGACTCGCTCAGCTTTGCCCCCTCGGAGGCGATGCGGTAGTCGCACGCGAGCGCGAGGTTGCATCCTGCGCCGGCAGCGATGCCGTTGATCGCTGCGATGACCGGCTTGGACATGGTCGCGATCTGCAGGACGACGTCGCGTCCCGCGTCGAGCAGCTTTCGGAACGATGCGACGTCGCCGCTCTTCTGCAGCCCGCTCATGAAGTCGACGTCGCCGCCCGCGCAGAACGCCCGTCCCGCGCCGGAGATCACGACCACGCGCACGTCCTCATCGTCCTCGCACGCGCGCAACGCGGCCAGCAGATCCTCCCGCATGGTGCCACTGAAGGCGTTCAGCTTGTCGGGACGATTGAGAGTGATCGAAGCGACGGAGTCGCGGACGGTGCGCTCGATGAACATCCCCGCAGTTTAGCCACGGAAGGATGAAGGATGAAGCCTCGACGGGCAACGCACTCTCCGATAAGGATCAGGTGGAAGGTTCAGGAGGACCCTTCCGGCCTTCATCCTTCATCCTCATCCTTTCGAGGCCTTCACCGCCGGTTCTTGTCGACGATGGCCACGATGATGATCACGAACGCCAGCAGCCGCAGCGTGTAGAAGATGGCCTGGTCTTCGAAGACGGAGCGGGTGATGGACAGCAGCAGACGTTGAATGGCGAGGATCCAGAACGCCGCGCCGAAGAGGGCAAAGAGGCGATCGCGCGACGCGTACCAGAAACGCAGGAAGAACAGTCCGGCCACCGTGTCGAGTGCAACGAGGAGACCGGACACGAGGTCGATCATCGCGCCGACTCCCACACCAGGCCGTAAACGAGCAGAGCCACGCCGGCGACCGCGGGCATGGTGCGCCAGATCTCGAGGTCGACCTGTGGCAGCACGCGCAGATCGAGAATCAGGAGGATGTTGTTGAGTGCCAGCCCACCGAAGCACCACGCGCTCCAGAACAGCAACCGCACTCCCGTGCGGCGGTAGCCGCGCACGAGCAGCACGGCGCAGACGATGCTCGTCAGCGCGCAGAGGGCATAGATCGCGTTCGCCAGCATCCACTCTCCTTCATCTCGGTCATTTCTTCAGCTTGAACGCGTCGGCGAAGCTGCGCAGCGGATCGCGAGCCGGCGAGCCGACGATGTCGTGGATGTCCGCGGGCCGCTTTTCGTAAATGGCCGCGAGCTCGTCGACGAGCCTGTCGGCCTCCGCATCCACGGCCGTGTACCGATATCGGGGAACACCGCCCGAGCCGTCGAACACCACAATGCCGTTCGAGGCAAGCAGGAACAGCCGCATGGCCGTCGACTCCGGAGGCGTCCCGAGCTTCTGCGACACCTCGGGCGCACTCCACGAACGCTCGCGGTCGGCACGCAGGAGCAGCACGATCTCGATCTGCTCAGGGGACGGCAGACGCTCGCGGATGAAACGCTCGAGCGTTTGGGACAGCGTAGAAGCCACTCGGAAGGGCACCATGCAATATCGTCGCCGGGACCTGCTCGTCTATGATCGCCCGCGTGAAGCGGCCGTACTTTTTCGAGATCTTCGTCGTGTTGAATCTGGCCGTGGTCGTCTGGTTCGCCCATGAATCGCTGCCGCTCCTCGGTTCCCCGCTCGCGATCATTGGCGGACTCTTCCTGTCGATGGCGGCGCAGGCGATCCTGGGCGTGGTCGTGCGATCGGTCGTGGCGCTCGTGCGAGGCGACCGTGCGTACTTCCGGATCATCCGCAGCGCACGGTGGCTCGTCGACACGGCGAGGCTGCTCGTCGCCGCGGCGCTCGTCGTTTTCACCTATGGCTGGATCAAGCTCGTGGTGCCGATCTATCACCCGACCCACTTCGATCAGATCCTCTGGGATCTCGATCAGGTCTTTGGCTTCGGCGCAGCTCCGACGGTGTTCTTCCTCGACCTCTTCGGGAACCGCGCGTTTCTCCGGACGATCGACTGGCTGTACGCGAACGTCTTCCTGGCCAGCACGGCCGTCGCTTCAGCGTATTTCCTCTCCGAGCCGAGCCGCCGCATCCGCGTCGCATTTGCGAACGGCTACGCCGCGCTCTGGATCACCGGGGCGTGGCTCTACCTCGCCGTCCCGTCGCTTGGGCCGGCGTATGCGTTCAAGGACATCTGGATGGTGCACAGCGACACGCTGCGCATCACGCAGACGTTCCAGGCGCTGCTCATGCGCAACTATCAGAACGTCCTGCGCGCCGCGAGCGGACAGCCGGCCGGCGCCATCACGATCGTCTTCGGCATCGGCGCCTTCCCCAGTCTCCACGTGGCGTTTCAGACGTACGTCTTTCTCTGGATGCGACGGCTCTGGACTTCGGGCGAAGTGCTCTTTGCGATCTTCGCCGTGGCGATCTTCCTCGGCTCGATGATCACCGGGTGGCACTATCTGATCGACGGCATCGCCGGCGTCGCGCTCGCGCTGGTCTGCTACAAGGCGTCAGCCGGGTCCGCGCGCGTCAGCCGTTGGCTGGAACTTCGCCGCCGCTGACGCTGTTTTGCAGTGCATGTCACGGACTGCCGGATCGACCCTCGCGGATGTGCTCTCCGTGCGCACGGCCGAGGGAGTGCTGTACGAGAAGCTGGAGAACCGCGCCGTGCGCTGTTTTTCATGCGGGCATCGCTGCAAAGTCCTCGACGGTCTCAAAGGGATCTGCAAGGTCCGCTACAACGAAGGGGGAGTGCTGAGAGTGCCGCGCGGCTACGTTGCCGCGCTGCAGGTCGATCCGATCGAGAAGAAGCCGTTCTTTCACGCGTATCCAGGCGCGCTCGCACTCTCCTTCGGAATGCTCGGCTGCGACTACCACTGCGGCTATTGCCAGAACTGGATCACCTCGCAGGCGTTGCGCGATCCGAATGCCATCGCGCCGCCGCAGGACGTCGAGCCCGCGGACCTCGTGCGCCTCGCGAAGCAGCACGGCGCGAAGGTGATCACGTCGACGTACAACGAGCCTCTCATCACATCGGAGTGGGCGGTCGAAGTGTTCCGGGAGGCGAAGGCCGCGGGGCTGGTCTGCTCGTATGTTTCGAACGGCAACGGTACTCCCGAGGTGCTCGACTACATCTCGCCCTACGTGACGCTCTACAAGGTCGACCTCAAGGGATTCCACGACCGCCACTACCGCGACCTCGGCGGAACGCTGCAGCCGGTGCTCGAGACGATCCAGGGTCTCCAGCAGCGCGGCATCTGGGTCGAGATCGTCACCCTGGTCGTCCCGGGGTTCAACGACTCCGATGAAGAGTTGACGGGCATCGCCGAGTTCCTCGCGAGCGTCGATCGCGACATCCCCTGGCACATCACTGCCTACCACGCTGATTACAAGATGAACCAGCCCGCCACCAGCGCGAGTCATCTGCTGCGTGCGTACGAGATCGGGAAGCGCGCCGGATTGAGGTTCATTTATCCGGGCAACATCCCCGGTGCGTTCGGCGACAAGGAAGGAACGCACTGTCCGTCGTGCGACGCTCTGGTCATCGGCCGGACGGGATTCCGCGTGACGTCATACCGGCTGGTGGATGGAAAATGCCCGGAGTGCGCCACACCGATCGCGGGTGTGTGGGACGGCGATGCCGCCGTCGGACGGAGCGGGATTCCGCGGCCCGTCCTGTGGGAGTGATGAACGATGAGTGATGAGTGGGGAGTGATGAACGATGAACGATGAACGATGAACGATCAACTTGCGTCACTCATCACTCATCACTCCGCATGCTACTCTTCGCGCCCGCGCATGTCGGAGCTCATTGAGATTGCCAGGACCGGCGATGTGCCGGTCGGGCGTGCAAAGGTCGTCGAGGTCGCGGGCCGAACGATTGCTCTCTATCACACCGCGTCCGGCTTCCATGCGACCGACAACATCTGCCCCCATCGCGGCGGCCCGCTGGCCGAAGGAGACCTGATTGACGACGAGATCACCTGCCCCTGGCACCTGTGGGGGTTCGACGTGACCACCGGTCTGTGTGCCGGCAATCCCGAGATCTCGGTCGCGACACACGAAGTGCGCATCGAGGGCGATCGCGTTCTGGTGAGGCTCCCGTGAATCCGAAGCCGCTTCGTCACGTCGACATCTATGGCACCGCCGGCCGGCTGGAGGCGATCTATCGTGACCTGCAGGACCCGGCCGCCATCGCCGTCGTCTGCCACCCCCATCCTCTCGGTGGCGGCACGCTGCACAACAAGGTCGTCTTCCGGGCCGCCCGCGCTCTCGAAGCCGCGAACGTCGCCACCGTGCGGTTCAACTTCCGCGGCGTCGGCGCGAGCGGCGGCAGACACGAGGAAGGCGAGGGCGAGCTCGATGACGTCAACGCCGCGATCGAGTGGGCCAAGCGCAAGCATCCCGGCAAGAAGCTCATCGTCGGCGGCTTCTCCTTCGGCGCATGGGTCGCCAGCCGCGCGGCCTGCGAACGGCCGGACGTCGACGCCGTCTTCCTCATCGGCACCCCCGTCAACAAGTACGACTTCGGCTACCTCCGTCACTGCGAGAAGCCGATGCTGTTCGTCCACGGCACGCAGGACGAGCACGGCGACGTCGCGAAGTTCGAGAAGCTCGTCGCGCACGTGAGAAACGCGGAGAGCGTGATCATCACGGGGGCGGATCACTTCTTCACCAAGCAGTTGGAAGGTCTCGAAGAGACCATCCGGAATTGGGCCGAAGAGTTATTAGACGTTTAGCTTGACTTCTATGCTGATACGGCATAAATTGCCCTCCATGGTGCTCCGGCTCATCCTCCTTGCGTGAGACCCCTACTCCTGTTGGCGCTTCCTCGAGCCGGAGCACCTCAGTCCAGCGCCCCGGAAGTTGGTGTCCGGTCTTTGCGGCGGCGACCGGCCATCTGCTTCGTTGCCGCTCCTCTACGATGTCCCCGCATCGCCTCGTCGCGGCGCCTCGCATCTGGCCGGTCGGCGCTCG
>CAZLGP010000134.1:0-63263 GCA_964558905.1 uncultured Thermoanaerobaculia bacterium
GGGCGGGTGTGACTCAGCACTCAGCACCCAGCACTCAGCACTCTTTTCATTCGATCCAGCTCGCGTATCCGGCCGGCGGCGCGTCGTACTGGACGCGGCCACTGCCGGGAACCACGTTGCCGATGAAGTAGAACGTCTGTCCGATCTGGCCGAAGTGCTTCGCCACGCCGTCGACCTCGTCCTTGCCGACGATCAACACCATCCCGATGCCCATGTTGAAGACGCGCAGCATCTCGGCGCGCTCGACGGAGCCTTTCTCGTAGAGAAACTTGAAGATCGGCAGGACGGGCCACGACCCCAGCTTGATGTGCGCATCGAGCTTGTCGGGGAGAACGCGGGGCATGTTGTCGGTGAGGCCTCCGCCGGTGATGTGCGCCATGGCGTGAATGGCCCGCTTTTCGACGAGCGGAAGCAGCGGCCTGAGATACGAGATGTGAGGCTGGAGGAGGACTTCCCCCGCCTTGCCGACGTCCGGAATGATGGTCTGGTGGTCGTAGCCGAGACGGTCGAAGAGGATCCGCCGCGCGAGCGAGTAGCCGTTCGTGTGCAGCCCCACCGAGGGCAGCCCGATCAGCACGTCCCCGGCGGTCACGGTCTTGCCGTCGATGAGGTTCTTCGAGTCGACGACGCCGAGGATGAAGCCCGCGACGTCGTAGTCATCGTCGCCGTAGAAGCCCGGCATCTCCGCGGTCTCGCCGCCGATGAGCGCGCAGCCGTTCTCGGTACACGCGCGGGCCATGCCCCGAATGACGTCGGTCATGACCGGCGGCCGGAGCTTGCCGGTGGCGTAGTAGTCGAGAAAGAACAGCGGACGCGCGCCCTGGACGAGGATGTCGTTCACGCAATGCGACACGAGGTCGTAGCCGACCGTGTCGTGAATCTTCATCGCCTGCGCCACGCGCAGCTTCGTGCCCACGCCGTCCGTCGACGAAACGAGGATCGGATCGGAGATCCCTTCGAACGTGCCGCGGAAGAGTCCACCGAACGAGCCGATGTCCGAGAGGACGCCAGGAGTGAACGTGCCGCGGACGATGCGACGCACCTCGCGTAACGCCTCGTCCTGAGCGTCGATGTCGACGCCGGAATCCTTGTAGCTGGTCACGGCGCGCACACTATCCCTGAGCGAAGCGAAGGGTCAATGGAGCCCTCACGGAAAGCGACGCTTGCACGCCGATCGAGAGGGCGCACCTGACCCTTCGACTCGCTCCGCTCGCTCAGGGTAGAGTGTGGGACGGAATGGCCCAAGCCCTCCTCATCTCTACTCTGCTCACGATCGCCGGCCTCGTCGTCACGATCATCCTCGGATTCCAGGCGTATCCGGGGCATCAGGCAACGCACATGATCGCGGCAATCGTGACGGTGGTGATCGGCCTCTTCTCGCAGTCGATGACGATGTTCTTCTTCATCGGCACGGGGAAGGAGCTGAAGGACGCGTCGGATCAGAACGCGGACGTCGTGCAGCAGACGCGAACGTTCAAGAGCCGCGTCTTCCCCTCCGCCATGTGGGCGATGGCGGCGATCATGGTGACGTTCATCATGGGCGGCGGCGTGGGACAGGGAAAGACGCCGGTGTGGCTGCACGACGTGATGGCGGCGTTGTCGGTCGTGATGTACGCGCGGGCGTACGTCATCCAGATCCGGGCGATGAACGAGAACGCGACGTTGATGGAGCGCTATCTCAAAAACGAATCCTGAGCGAAGCGAAGGATCACTCACGAATCCTGAGCGAAGCGAAGGATCAAGGGAGCCCTCACGGGAAGCGCACCGATGCACGCCGCTCGAGAGGGCTCCGCTGACCCTTCGCTTCGCTCAGGGTTTTGAGGATCGACGGGAAGCGCCCCGATGCACGCGACTCGAGAGGGCTCCACTGACCCTTCGCTTCGCTCAGGGTTCTGAGGATCGACGGGAAGCGCCCCGATGCACGCGGCTCGAGAGGGCTCCGCTGACCCTTCGCTTCGCTCAGGGTTTGAGTGGGACCCTTCGCTTCGCTCAGGGTTGACGAGTGGGAAGGACCCCGATCGCGCCCAGCGCGTCGAGATACTGCGTCACGTCCTCCACGGGCACTGGCGCGTAGATCGCCGAGAGCATGTCCCGGATCTCCGCGTCCCTGCGCTTCCCGTCCCAGAGGTTCAGCGTCTCGTAGTGGAGCTCGGGATGCAGCCGGATGGCCGGGCCCTGATAGCGGGCGGCGAAGTAGTCGTAGCCGAACGCGCTCATGTTCCCCTTCACCTTGCGCGGTGCGGTGACGTGCTCTCCGCGGAAGAAGCGATCGACCGATGCGCGCATCTCGCGCTCGTACCATTCCGCGAACGGGAGCGTTTTACGACGCATCGCCCGCGCGCGGCGCTCGAGCGCGAACGGCTCCATCATCTTCAGCAGCGCCGGCGCATCGCCCTCGGCAAGCGTCGCCAGCGCGTATCCGCTCGCGGCGGCGATGAACGCGGCGCGGCCGAGCTTCGTCGAGTCGACGTTCGCCGGTACGTCGAGGTTCGTGTGGATGTACCGGTCCGGCCAGTCGTTTAGATAAACCGCGGGGATGCCGAAGGAGCTGTCCGTGTAGACCTGATGATCGCTGCCCTGCGAAAACGGCGCGAGCTCGGCCCGGAGGGGGTCCTTGCTGCCGTCGCCGGCGATCATCGGGAACCGCGCGGTTCCGGTGCTCGCAAACGCATCCGTCTGCTCGTTGACGAACATCGCAACCGTATCCGCGAGGTCGTACACGAACGACGGCTGCGACGCCGGCCCGCGGGTCACGTGGAAGATCGCCTTCGTCTCCGGGCCGCCGCCGACCATGTCGAGGTGCACGGCCGCGCGGATGTTCTGCGCGATCTGGGGACGTCCGTTGAGGAGCGCGAGCGTTCCCTCGATCTCCGGAGGCCAGACGAAGCGGATCGTCCGTCGCGGCGGCGCCAGGCGCTTTTCGGCGATCAATCGGGAGAGCGTCCGCGCCGCCTCGAGGATCGCCGCGCAGCCGCTGGCGTTGTCGTTCGCGCCGGGCCGCGGATGGTCGAGGTGGCAGCTGAACACGATCTCCCCCGGCTCGGTGCCGGGGATCGTCCCGGTGGCGATGTCGTAGGCGCCGTTCTCCTGCCCCGCGATCACCTTGGCGTGCAATCGGATTACGTCGCCGGACGCGAGGCGCTGCTGTAGCGCACGCGCCGTTCGGAGCGACACCATGAACGCGAAGGTTTTGTCGGCTGCAAACGTGTCGAGATGCCCCCAGCGCACGAGGTTGTCGTTCTCGCCGTACCACGCCGTGCGCTGGTTCTGCGCGTAGCTGACGATGCCGACCGCTCCACGCGGTAGCGCGCGCGCCGCCACCGGTCCGGGCTGTGCCGACGCGAGCACGATCTTTCCGCGAACGTCCTTGCTCGCGTAGTCCGCGTCCGCCGTGCCGTTGCCGACGTCGATCAGCTCCGCGGTGGCGTCCGCCGACGCGCTGTCCTGCGCGAGTGTGATCGGCGCGGCCTCCCAGCTCGCAAGACGGGTCGACTTCGCGCCATCGGCGTCGAGCTCCCACAGTTCCGCGAATTCCGCGTTCCACGCCGGCCGGGAGCGCTGCGTGCCGTAGAAGATCTTTCCGTCCGTGGGGAACGACTCGACCTGCGCGTCGGCGTAGCCGTATCGCTTCAGCTCCGCGAGGATGAGAGCGGTCGCGCTTTGGAAACCCTGCGAGCCGCGCATGCGGTGCTCGCGCGACAGCCCCTCGAGGTTCCGCTTCGCGGTCTCGCCCGAAATCTCGGTCGCGAGCGCCGCGACTTCTTTGTCATCGAGAAAGGGGAGAGTCTGCGCGTTCGTGGTGACGGCGAGGGCGAGGATGAGAAGCAGTCTCATAGTCTCAGAGGCTCATGGTCTCATAGACTGTGAGACTACTGTGAGACTGTGAGACTGTGAGACTGACTGCGTGCAGAAAGGGCGCCTCAGGCGACAGGCGTGCCGGAAGGCTTGGCCAACAAGCGCCGCCGTCCGGGCCGGCTAGGCGCGGTACAGCGCCGCTCCCCAGTGCAGTCCCGCGCCGAGAGCGGTGAAGCAGACCAGCATGCCTGGCTGGATGCGACCGTCGGCGAGGCATTCGTGAAACAGGATCGGCAGCGTTCCCGCCGTGGTGTTGCCGTAGCGCTCGATGTTGTGCGGCACTTTCTCCGGCGGCAGGCCGAGCTGTTTGGCGACCGCCTCGATGATGCGCAGGTTCGCCTGATGAATCAGCAGCAGGTCGATCCGCGACACCTCCACGCCCGCCGCGGCGCAGACCGCGCGCACCGACTCCGGCATTTTCGACACCGCCTGTTTGAACACCTCCCGGCCTTCCATGACCGGGATGTACGCGTACGTATCGAGCTGCTCGTGGTCGATGAACGGGCGACGCCGAAAGCCGAGGCCGGGAACGTGAAGTGCGTCCATGTTCGTGCCGTTCGTGTAGAGCTTCGCCGCCAGCACGCCGCCGCCGTTCTCCGACTTCTCGAGAACCACCGCACCCGCGCCGTCACCGAAGAGCACCGTACGATCGCGGATGGCCGTATTCGCCGCATACTCTTCGGCCGTCACCTCGCGGTCCTCCTGCCCGATCGTGATCGCCCAGCCGTTGTTCCACGGCATGAACGGCGAGTGCACGTCCGATCCGATGAGGAGGATACGCCGGTGTTTGCCACTGCGGATCAGCGAGTCCGCGAGGTCGAGCCCGTAGAGAAATCCGGAGCACTGCTGGCGGATGTCGAAGGTCGGGATGGACTCGGAGAGGCCCATCTTCGCCTGCAACACCGGGCCGTTGCCGGGAAAGAAGTAGTCGGGCGTCATGGTCGCGAAGATGACCGCGTCGATATCGTCCTTCGTTCTGCCTGCCGCGTCGAGTGCCGCCTGCGCGGCGATCGCGCCGAGGTCCGCCGAGCTCTGGCCATCTTCGACGTAGTGCCGCTGTTCCACGCCGCTGCGCGTGCGGATCCACTCGTCCGAGGTGTCCATGATCCGCGCGAGCGCAGCGTTCGGAACGACGTGCTTCGGAATGCCGATGCCGGTACCGGTGATGACGGAGCTCATGGGGTGCGCTGTAGCTTACCAGTTGGCGGTTGGCGGTTGGCGGTTTGGCGGTTGGCGGTTTGGCGGAGGCGGCCTCAGGGATACAAGACAATGACCCCGACTACGACCGCACCGAGAATCGCGAAAGGAATGGCAACGCGCAACAGCAGGCGCCGCGAGCCCAGCACCGCGACGATGCCGATCTTGAAGGCGAGGTTGGATGTGAACGCGATCAGGATCACGCGCCACGCGCGGCCGGGCTCGAGCTGGCCGAGGCTGGTCATCTTCGCCGTCGACAGCGTGATCGCGTCGACGTCTGTGAGCCCCGCGACGACCGCGACGTAGTAGAGCCCTTGGTCGCCGACCGCGTGGCGCACCCACGCGACCACGAGGAGCACCACCGCGTACACGGCCGCGAACAGAAGCGCCGCGCGGAGCATGGTCGGGCTCTCCTGCTCCGGCAGATCCGCCGGACGTCGCGCCGCGTGCCACCAGATCGCCAGCGACAGCACGATCGCCGCGGCGAGCACGATGCCGATCGGGATCGCGACCTGTCCGAGCAGCCCAGGCGCGACGACCGCGACTTCGATCAGCACGCGAACCACCACGACTGCCGAGGCGATCATGATCACCACCGTCGCCAGCGGCGCCGCATCCTCCCGCTCCTTTGTGCGTCGCGAGTAGCTGACGGTGGTGGCCGTGCTCGAGATCACGCCGCCCAGCAGACCGCCGAGGAGTGCACCGCTGCGCGAGCCGATGAACTTCCAGGCGATGTACCCCGCGAGGTTGATGCCGACGATCAGCACCACCAGCAGCCAGATCTCGAAGAGGTTGAACACGCTCCACGGCCCAAAAGCCCGGTCCGGCAGAACCGGGAGAATCACCAGCGACAGCAGCGCGAATTTGATGATGGCGCGCACGTCGTCGTCGCCGAGGCGCTCCATCGCCTTCTTGAATGGCGCTTTCGCCTGCAGCAGGACGGCGACCGTTCCGCCGAGGACGACCGCGAGCCTGCGGTCGCCCAGAACGATCCACGCGCCGATGAGATACATCGCCAGGAGCGCGACCTCGGTGGTCATGCCGCTGTCGCCGTCGCGCGTGGCGGTCGCGTAGTGACTGATCGCTGCAAATCCGGCGACGGCGAGCAGCCCCGCCGCCACCACCCATCCGCCGGTGTGGCGTGACAGCAGCGCCGACAGCGCCCCGCACAGGGTGACCAGCGCGAAGGTGCGCAGCCCCGCCGCGCGAATGCGCTTGCTCTCCCGCTGCAGGCCGACCAGCAATCCGAGGCCGAGGGCGATCGCCAGATCGACGAACAGATCGGGAAGCGTCACGCGCCGGATCGTATCGTATGGAGAGCGACAGAAACCGTTCCTCGGACGACGGGCGCGTTTTCGACCAAGGTGTCATCGTGAGCCGCGGAGATCGGCGAAGGACCTTCCCTGTTGCATGATGGAAGGTCCTTCGCTGTCTACGCAGCTCAGGATGACACAGCTTTCTGCCGCGCGGGCTAAGCCAACCAGAGACTGTCGGCGGCTGCCGGCTACATCAGCACCTTCTCGATGCGGATCTCCGCCTCGAGCGTCTTGGCGACCGGGCATCGACCTGCGATCTCGAGCAGCTTCTCGCGCTGCTCCGCCGTCAACTGATCGCCGTGCAGCACGAGCTCGACCTTGAAACGATGGATGTAGCCGTGCTGCGTCGTGCAGTCCGCGCAATCCTTCGCGTGGTGGCGGTCGTGCGTGACGATCACGTCGACGCCTTCGAGGGGGAGCTTTTCGCGCTTCGCGTAGAAATGCAGCGTCATCGTCGTGCAGCCGCCGAGCGCGGAGGCGAGCATGTCGTAGGGCGTCGGTCCCTCCCCTCCTCCGCCGGCGTCGGGCGGCTCATCGAGCACCCAACGATGCGGACCCGCCTCGACTTCCGTTCGAAAAGAGTCTCGCGCACGCAGCACCACCGGAGTCGTCGTCATCGTGTCTCCTTCTCCGCGAGTGATTGTCGGACAGTTCCGGCCCGGTTTGGAAGGATGAGGGTCAAACGGATGAAGGGCGGAAGGATCAAAGCCGGAAGGGACACTCTCCGTCATCCTTCCTCCGCAATGCAATAATGATGGCTTCATCGACAAGGAGGCCACTGTGCGCACTGTGATCGCCGTCGTGTTGCTGTTGTCGACTCTGCCCGCGTTCGGAGAGGTAGGCTCCCCCAGGCGCACCGTCGTGAAGAAGGCCACGAAGGCAGGAGAGCTGGCCGTCAGCCGATGGATGCAGACGGAGTCGCAGCCGTCGATCGAAGGACTCCGCGGACGGGTGGTCCTTCTCGACTTCTGGGGCGTCTGGTGCCATCCCTGTGTCGACGCCATTCCCAGGGTGGTGGACTTCGCGCGAACGAAGCCCGAGGTCGCGGTCATCGGAATCCACAGCAGGAACGGCGCGGCGCGGCTGCCGAGGTTTCTGAAGGACAATCCGTTCCCGATTGCGATCGGCGTCGATACCGGCGCAACGGCGAGGTCGTACAACGTTCGCGGCTGGCCGACCTACGTATTGATCGACCGCGAGTCGCGCATCCGCTTCCGCGCCCATTTCCTCCCCGGAGACGAGATCATCGAGGCACTGCTCGCAGAGGAGCCCTAAAAGAGGGCGGTGCGCAGAGCGCAGAGGGCAGAAGAGAAACGGTGCGGCATCGTATCGCCGCTGAGTTGACGTGACCGGGGCGCACTCCGATCCCACACGCTCACGCCACGTCGGCGACCACATCCCGCAACACACCGCTCGCGCTGTGCCTGAGGTACTCCTCCTGCGAGAAGTCGTCGACCTGGATCGCGGCATTCCGCAACTCCTCCGCGCGCAGCAGCACCGCGTGCTCGTCGGCGGTGATCACGGTTTTCTCCAGAGCGGCGTCGTAGAGCGCGCGACCCCTGGCCTTCTCCAGCGTCTTCGCTTTCACCGCGGCGCGTACTTTCCTGTCGATCCCTTCGGCACGTTTGACGACGCGGAACGCTTCCTCGAGGAGGCCGAGCTGTTCGACCTGGTTGTCGGGCATGTAGATGCCGTCCGTGTGGCGCAGGCGCTGCTCACTGTCGCTGAGGATCAGCGTCGCGATCTTGTGCGTGTGCTTGTCGTTCGCCTCGCCCGCCAGCGCGTTCAGATCCGACCAGACCCGCAGAGGTCCCGCGAAAAGCCACGTCAGGCCCGGCACCGGCAGATTGCCGAAGATGCCGTCGAACGCCTTCTGGATCTCGTACAACGCATGGGTCATCGTGAAGTGCACGAAGGGCAGATCTTCCGTCCGGCGCCCTTCCGCCTCGTAGCGGCGGAGGATCGCGGTGCCGATGTACATCCACGACAGCACGTCGGCAAAGCGGCCGGTGAGCTTCTCCCTCAGCTTGAGCGACCCGCCGAGCGCGCCCATGGCGATGTCGGACAGGATGGCGAACGTCGCCGACGCCCAGGCGAGCTTGCGGTAGTACCGCGCGGTGCTGCCGCCGACCGGGCTCCCGGCGAGTGCGCCTCGCGTGAGCGACAGCAACACCGAGCGCGAGAGGTTGCGCACGACGTGGCCGATGTGGCCCCAGAGCGCGCGGTCGAACGCCGTCAGGTCGCGTGCCGCGATCGCCTCGACCTCGGCCAGTGCGAATGGGTGCGCGCGCAGCGCTCCCTGCCCGAAGATGATCAGCGTGCGCGTGAGGATGTTTGCCCCTTCGACGGTGATCCCGATCGGCGTGGCGATGTAGAAATGCGCGAGCAGATTGCGCGGGCCGCGTGAGATCCCCGAGCCGGCCGCGACGTCCATGGCGTCGTTGATGATGCGCCGGCCGATCTCGGTCGCGTTGTACTTCGCCATCGCCGTCACGACCGCAGGCTTGATCCCCTTGTCGATCGCGCCGAGGGTGTAGCGGCGCATCGCCTCGAGGAGATAGTTGAAGCCCGCGATGCGCGCCACCGGCTCCTCGATCCCTTCGAACTTTCCGATCGGGAGCCCGAACTGCTTGCGGACCGACGCGTACGCGCTGATCACGCGCGTGCCGAGCTTCGCGCCGCCGGTCGACTGAGCCGGGAGCGAGATGCCCCGGCCGGCCGCGAGCGACTCGGTGAGCATCTGCCAGCCCTTGCCGCAGCCCTCCACGCCGCCGACGACGGCGTCGACCGGCACGACCACGTCGTGGCCCTGGGTCGGGCAGTTGTAGAACGGCGTGCCGAGCGGATCGTGGCGCCGTCCGATGACGACGCCCGGAAGCTTCGTCGGCACGAGCGCGCAGGTGATGCCGAGATCCTCGCCCTTGCCCAGGAGGTTTTCCGGATCGCGCAACTTGAAGGCCACACCGAGGAGTGTCGCGATCGAGGCCAGGGTGATGTAGCGCTTGTTCCAGTTGAGGCGGATGGAGATCTGCCCGTCGTCGCCCTTGAAGAGCGTGCCGTCCGAGGTGAGCGAGCTCGCGTCCGAGCCCGCGCCGGGCTCCGTCAGCGCGAAGGCCGGAATGTCCTCACCCGATGCGAGCCGCGGCAGGAGCGTCTTCTTCTGCGCGTCCGTGCCGTAGTGCATCAACAGCTCCGCCGGGCCGAGGGAGTTCGGCACCATGACCGTGATGCACGCGGGAATCGAGCGCGTGGCGAGCTTCATGATCACTTCGCTGTGCGCCAGCGCGGAGAATCCGAGGCCGCCGTATTCCTTCGGGATGATCATGCCGAGGAAGCGCTCGCGTTTGATGACGTCCCACGCCGCCTGCGGCAGTTCGCGGGACTCCCAGACCTCCCAGTCGTCGATGACCGAGCAGAGCTCGTTCACCGGGCCGTCGAGGAACGCCTGTTCGTCCGCGGTCAGTGACGGGTACGGCTCGCTCATGAGCTTCCTGAAATCGGGCTTCCCGGAAAAGAGCTCCGCCTCCGCCCACACCGAGCCGGACTCGATGGCCGTGCGCTCGGTCTCGGAGATGGTCGGCATGATCGGACCGAGGATCTTCATGACGATGCTCGACACGAGCACGCGCCGGATCGGCGTGATGAGGAAGACCGCCATGACGACGGCGTACCCCCCGAGCAGCCAGAGCGGAGCACCGAAGCCGATCAGCAACAGCACACCGAGCAGCGCCCACAGGATCAGCGGAGCGCCGGTGAATCCGAGAGTCAGCAGCGCGACGACTGCGCCCGCGGTCCACAGCGCCGTGTAGCCCTGGAGATAGAGACCATGAATGGAGTTGAACAGCTGCACGTGGTTCTCCTGGTGTCGGAAGGATGAAGTGCTGAGTGCTGAGCTGGAAGGCGAAAGGATCAAGGCCGGATGGGGAACCTTCATCCTTCATCCTTCATCCTTTCTTGTGACAGCCGGTGCAGGCCGTGGGGCCTTTCTTCTGCTCCTTGTGGCAGGAGATGCAGCCGGCGTTGTGGAACGGGTTTTTCGCGAGGCTCATCTCGCGCATCGACGGCACGGGCGGCTTCGGATCGAGATGACAGGTCGAGCACTTCGCGACCTTGGTGTTCTTCGCCTTCTCCGCGGTGAGGCCTTTCTGCGTGTGGTGACACGTGTCGCAGCTCTTGACCAGGGTCAACGAGTGCTTCTCGTGGTTGAAGGTAACGGGCGGCTGCTTGTTCGCGGCCGCATTGATGGTGATGGTCGCCGGACCGTGGTGCGCGACCGCGAGAGTCGCGACCAGACAAAACGCCAGAGATGCCAGGACAGTTCGCATCATGCCTCCTTTTGATTACAACTGATTCTCGACGATGGGCAGCAGCAGGCCGGCCGCCCAGACGCGAATCTTCTTCGCCCGTGACACCAAAGGATACCGCTCCACGCGGGAGGGCTTGCCGTTCCCGTGAATCTGCCAGGCGTTCTGCAGATGGAGGTCGATCGACAGCAGCAGTTCCTGCGCGACCTCCTCGTCCTCGGCCAAGCACATCACTTCGGTGTTCAGGTTCTCCGAGCGGGGGTCGAGATTGTACGAGCCGATGAGGGCGATGCGGCCGTCGATGACGGCGCTCTTCGCGTGGAGCGGATCCGGGCCCTTGTACTCGCGCACGTCGATGCCGGCCCGCGCCAGGCGACGGCGGTATTTGAGGTATCCCGCCTGCGGGAGGACGCCGTCCGTCGACCGGAGCGAGTTCGTGACGATCTGCACGTACACGCCGTCTTTGAGCTTCCGCTCGAGCAGTTCCAGCAGTCCCTTCGACGGAACCAGATACGGCGACTCGATGACGATCGAGGTCTTCGCATTCTCGAGAACGTCCGCGAGGCGCACCGCCAGGCGCGGGCCGCCGTCGACGGGATCGTGAAGAAAGTCGACTCTGTCGACATCGGCCCCCCCCTCGGACCAGTCTCGTCCCGTGTCGAGATCCACCGACCCGCCGCACAAGGCCTCGTGCAGCATCTGCGCGGCGATCTCCTTCTCCTCGTCCGACACGCGCACTTTCAGGTCGGCGACGTGCGCGCTCGCCCAGACGTTCTGGAAGTGCCGGTCTGCATCCGCGGCGGAAGGGCCCTCGACGTACACGTCGCGATCGACGTAGTTTTTCTTCTTCGCCATTCCGAAGTACGCCTCGGCGAGGTTGCGCCCGCCGGCGATGTATCTCTCGCCGTCGACGACGACCACCTTCTCGTGCATGCGCCGGAACAACCAGCTCGGATGGCGCAGCGTGAACGGGTGATAGACGCGGACTTCGACGCCCTCGTCGCGCAGGTGCGCGAGGACGGCTTTCGGGATGCGGTGGAAGTTCGCGTCGACGATGAGGCGCACGCTGGGAACGCCGCGGCGACGCGCGTCGCGAAGCAGGGCCAGGGCGATGTACGTGATGCGATCGTTGCGGGCGAGGAAGTACATCGCGTGGATCTCGCGCTCGGCCTGCTGCAACAAATCGACGCGGGCCTGCGCGGCGTCCTGCGGATCGTCGAGGATCCGGAAGACGTCGGCCCCAGCCGCCCCGGCGAGAAAGAGCACGAACAGCCCAACGAGGGCGCGCATGCCGTCCGTTGTGCAGGTTGTGAACCAGCCGGCACGGCCGGCAGCGCTGGTCGCTCCGCCTTACGGCACGTTCATCCGCGGCTTCGGGCGGCGCAGCGCGCCTGACGTTTCTTCCGCGCACACTATACTCAACGCCCGCGCGATGGCCTTCGAGACGTACCCCGCCCGATCCACCCACCTCGGCCCGCTGCAGATCTGGCGGGCGCTGCCCGTGCGGGCACATCGGCTCATCGGCGCGTGGTGTTTCCTCGACCGCTACGGGCCGCTCTGGTTCTCCAGCGACAAGCCGATGGACGTCGCACCCCATCCGCACATCGGCATCCGGACCGTGTCGTGGCTCCTCGAAGGCGAGGTGCTGCACCGAGACAGCCTCGGATTCGAAGCGATGGCGCGGCCGGGCGCCGTGAACGTGATGACCTCCGGAAAGGGCATTGCTCACTCGGAGGAGACACCCGCCTCGAACATCGGGCGGCTGAACGGAGTCCAGTTGTGGGTCGCACAGACCGAGGAGCATCGGCACGACGCGCCGTCGTTCGCACACGTTCCGCAGGTGCCGCAACGTGAATACCGCGGCGGCCTCGCCGAGATCTTCTACGAGCCCGGTCTCGGCGCGGACGTGCGCGTCCACGCACGAGCCACTCTCGAAATGCCGCTCGATGCGACATACGAGCACGGCATCTTCCTGCTCGACGGCGATGCGACGCTCGAAGGCCAGCCCCTCGAGGTCAACACGCTCTACTACCTCGGCGTCGGCCGCACCGACCTTTCCATGCAGAGCGGGAGCAGTGCACGCTTCCTTCTCCTCGGCGGCGAGCCGTTCCCGGAGACGGTCCTGATGTGGTGGAACTTCGTCGCCCGCACACCCGAGGAGATCGCGGCCGCGCGCACGGAGTGGGAGTCGGGCACGCACTTCGGCGAAGTGCGTGGCTACGCGGGGCCGCGACTGCACGCGCCCGCGTTGTCCAAGCTCGCGCCACCGAATCCGGCGTCATAGGAGCGAGCAGGCCTCGGCGAGCGTTCGGGCGGACAAACTTCTCCAAAAAATCGAAGGAACGCCGGCGTCCTCGCCGGCGCTCCTTGAGCTTAAGCTTGAGCTTGAGACGTGGGGGATCCGCGAGCGCCGGTGGGTTGGATGGTTGGGTAGAAACGTCAGGCGCGCTGCGCCGCCCGAAGCCGCAAGCGTCGACTCCATCCGTGAACGTGCCGTGAGGCGGAGCAACCCGCGCAGCCGGCCGTGCCGGCTACTCCGCCGGTTCCACGAACACGTCGTCGAACAACGTCTCGAACGGGGGCACGCGTGCGTAACTGGCGATGATGAGAACGACCGACTGCGTCTGCGACGCCGTGGTCGTGGTGAACGAAAACTCCTGCCACACGTTCGGCTCCTCGGGTGAGATGACCTTGTCCGAGTAAGCGGTGAATGTCCCTGAGCAGTCGGGGGTCTTGTACATGTACAGCGCGATCGTCGCGTCACCGCGCTCCTGGGGCAGGTTCGTGCGGATCCTGGTCCCGAAACGGTAGGGCGTGCTCTTGTTCACCGGCAGGCACTGGAGCCGCTGGAAGGCATGTCCGATCCCGTCGTCCCGCATCGAGATCGATCCCGACGACGGGCTCCCGTTCGCGTCGATGGCCGACCAGGACGCCGTGCCGCGGCCGTTCGGAAAACGGCCGTCGTACCAGATCCAGCCGTCGATGTTCGTGTGGAACGTCCCGTTCGTGACCAGGCTCGGAGTCGCGATCGCGGGTGCCCCCTCCTGCGTCAGATCGAGCCGGGTGCCGGCGATGACGAGCGTGGTCATGCGCGCCTCCGGGCCGAGGTTCGGCGAAACGGTGACGTACGCGGCGGGCTGCGCGTCGAGCGGCGCCGCCTCGACCATCACCCAGTCGGCCGACGCGTATCCGTTCCACTGCGCGCAGGTCGCGGTCTGACCGTACACGAACACGATGCCCCGCGTGAGCCCGGCCGCCGGCACCTGCGCAACGCCCCACGCCGGGAGCAGCGAAAACGAGCACGGCTCTGCCGGATGGCGGACGGCACGGACGCGCGCGAAGGCGGCCGGAGCGAGGACGATGGCAAGGGCGAGGGTCAGGATCAGTCGTTTCATCGGGAACGCGTCATTCAACACTCGTGAGCGCGGCATCTTCCATCATCATCCAGGGACGCGCCAGAGCTGCGCGCCCTCATCTTCGTAGACGAGGTCCATTCCCCCGTTCCCCCGCGGCGGTGTGCACCGCTGCTTCGCGACGAGAAAGTAGCGGGCGTCGATCCGTCTCATCCTCTCCGCGATCGTGCGGCGGTCCTTGGCACCACCAAGGACGCGGGCGTAGGACCACGGCCCGTTGTGATCCCCCAGAAGCTCGCCGGCGGCGTAGCTCTTCAGACGCTCGCCACCGCAGACGTACACCCGCTCCGTCCCCGCGCGGCGAAGAGCGCGATACTCAGGAACATGCGCCGCGAGCCACTCCTCACTCTGCGACCTGGTCACCGGCGGCCAGCCCTGCCGCGCGAGGCGATAGCCCGCGTATCCGATTCCCGGCGCGATCGCGAGCAGCGCGAGCCACACCGTCGCCCGCGGCCACCGCGGAGCGACGAGCAGCGCGGTCGCGATGCTCACCAGCGGCAGTAGCGGCAGCAAGTAGCGGGAGTCCTGCGGGAAGAAGCTCAGGAGGAGGAGGTAGCCGGCGCTGAGCAGCACCAAACGTCGCGCCAGCGTATTCCGTCTCGCCGCGGCGACGAGGAGAAGCACGATGAACACCGCGAGAAACGGAGTGATCGGCGGCTGGAACCCCATCCGATCGCGTGCGAAGGTCACATCCCAGATCACGCGCAACAGGCGCACGGCGCGCTCGATCACGCCATCCGAGGGCACGGGCATCAGCGTCCACGCGCTCTTTCCGAGAAAGGGAAAGACCGGGTTGCCGGTATGAAAGACGATCCACGCCGTCATCGGCAGCGCGGTCACGGCCGACGCGAGAGCGAACGCGACAGCCTCGCGACGACGACGAACCGCGCGCGCGGTCACGATCAGCAGAGCGGCGAGCACAAAGTAGAATCCGAGGTACTTCACACTGCAGGCGGATCCGAAGAAGAAGCCGGCGAGCACGTACCGCTCGCGCTCCAGCGCGTAGAAGCCCCCGAGGACGAAGAGCGCCAGCGCGGCCTCGACGTGAAGACTGGTCCCGAGCTCGACGACCAGCGGACTGCCGAGGAACATCGCCGCGGCCAGCCAGCCCGCGCGGATGTCGTGCGGTACTGCCCTTCGGCTTCGGTCAGGGCACGCCCACGCGAACAGTAGCGCCACGATGACGACAACCTGCGCGACCGAGACGAGGTGCGTCGCGACGTCCCCGGCAAGAAGAAACGGCGGAACGCACAGCACTTCGTGCAGCACCGGGAAAACGGGAAAGCGCAGCTCTGGCAGAAATTGAAGCGCGCCGTCGCGTGCGAATGCGTGGACGAACGGCAGGTGATAGAGCGTCTCGTCGAAGGCGATCGGCGGAAACAGCGCGAGCAGGAAGAGAGGGAATGCGCCGAGAACGATCGTCGCTGACCCCGCGAGGCTCGGCCGTGCGAGTGATTGCGCGCGCGCGCGCCACAGACCTCCGATGACGACGAGGAGGGTGACCACGAGGATCGGAGCCGCGCGCAGCTGTCCGATCAGCCCCAGGAAGAAGGCCGCGTGCGCGCAGAGCGCGAGTCCCAGCGCGGTACGCAGCGCGAGGCCCTCGCGAGTGCCTGTCGCAAGTGTTCCAGCGGCGGCGGCGACGAAGAGGAGCCCGGCCAGAACCGCGAGATGCTTCGCGAGGAACAGGACCAGCACGCGCGGGTGATTATGGTGCACGCACGCCACGCCGGCATGCGTCACGTCGGCGTTGATCGTACGGCGCAGACCTCGGAAGGGGCAGACTCCGCAGCCGGCCGCAGCCGGCCTATGGCGCGTACCGGCGCGTCGGGATTCCCTCGGCCTTGCTGATGCTCAGCGCCGCGAAGGCGCGGATCAGGCGGCGGCCATCCTTGTCGCCCAGCTCGTAGGCGCGGCAGAGCATGGCCACCTTCGACGCCGGCTCGGTGCCCGAGATCGTGAAGCCGTTCGCGGGCTGTTGCGGGTCGCGCGTGCTCGTCGTCACCCACGAACGATCGCGGATCTCGCAGCGGAGGTAGTCGTCCCCGCCGCCGCTCTGGTACGACAGCGCGGCCGTCGGTGGGATACCGCGCGCGTTCGCCTTCTGTTCGTCGAGCGCGCGGATCACGGAGGCCTGCACGATCTCCCGGAGGAGACTGTGCGACTCGGGATCCGTCTTCATGAGATAGAGACCGCTGTGGTACAGCGCCTTTTCGAACTTCGAGCGCGCCGGCGTCTCCAGCTTCGTTCGTCGCACCTCGCACGGGCCGGAAAACAGGCGCCCCTCCCACTCGAACGTCAGCACCGATGTCGAGCCGATGTCCGGCAGTGGCTGCTGATGTGCGACGCGCGCGCCCGCGAGCGACACGTCGAGCACAACCACCGGTACGGTACCTACAGAGCCGCGGATGCGCTGGACCGGCATTACCCGGCCAAACTGCCGCCGATCGTCAGGATTGTCGAACATCCGGAATGATGGAACCAGAACCGCCCAGGATTATACGCCGGGCCGGCCCAAGCGCCGTCAACCCTGAGCGAGCGAAGCGAGTCGAAGGGTCAGGTGAGCCCTCTCGACGCGTGGCCCCACTTGCCTTGTGGCTTCGCCGATTCTCCAGCGAGAGGGCTCACTTGACCCTTCGACTCGCTTCGCTCGCCTCAGGGTTCACCGCGGCGCGACCGTCGCCTTCTCGATGATGACTTCGTAGAGGTAGCCGGCGCCGAAGTCCTTGCCGGCGGCGAGCGTGCCCTTCACCGTCACGACGTCGCCGACGTTCACCTTCTCGTCCGTCGTCACGGTGATGTCGTTGTCACCCTTGTCCGCCGAGCCGGTCCCGTCCTGGACGTGCATCCAGTTCCGGCCCATGATTCCGGGAAGGAACTTCACGACCTTGCCGCGGACGATGATCTCCTTGCCGTTCAGCGCGCTCTTCTCGGCCCACAGCTCCGCGACGGTCTTGCCGCCCGGCGCGCGCTCGACGGCGATTCCGTCCGCGGAGGGCGACTGCATGTGCTGCGACGGAGTCCCGCCCGACGCGGACGCCATCTGTGGCGGCATGCGCATCGGCGTCGCGGCCGCGGACGGATCGGCGATCGAGCCGAAGGCGATCCGGTCGAACGTGCGCCCCAGCGACGTCGATTCGAAGTTCTCCATCGTCATCTGTGTGTCGACCGTGACCGTGTCCCCCTTCGCGATCTTCGTCTCGCGCACCGCCGCCCACTGCTCGCCCGAGCTCGTGGCGATGCGGAGGTACGTGTAGCCGCCGCCGTTGAACGTCTCGACGACCTTGCCGGCGAGCTGGTTCGCCGCGGCCGGAGCAGCGGCGGCCTGGGCCGATGGCGCAGGCGCTGCCACGGCGGACGCGTTGTCTTTCTTCCCGCAGGCCACCGTGGCCAGCAGGATCGTCGCTGCAATCGTGATTCTCTTCATCTCGTGTCTCCTCAGCTGGGCTCCTGATCCCGAATCGTACTTCCGCCGGGCGTTCGGATCACTCACGGTCGCGACCTTAAGGGGTCCTCCCGTTTGAAACGCATGGTTCCGTGCACATCGCTAGGTGACGAAAATCACGTGCCCCGGTGACTCCCATTGGGGTTTTTTCCCCAGCACGGCTCTACTTTCGAACGGCGATGAAAGCGCGGGAGACTGACCGATGGCGCTGCTGCTGCTGGTTGTAGACGAACCGTTGCTGCGCTCGGCGCTACGGGAGCGGCTCGTCCGCGCCGGGCACTCGGTGCAGGAAGCGGGGACGCTGGCCGAGGCGGAGATGCGGCTGCGGGAGTGCCATCCGCAAGTGGTGGTGGTCGACATGGATGGCAAGGGAATCGAGCTCCTCTCGCCGCAACGCGAGCATCTCGACGGCAGCGTCGTCATCGCCATCGCCGCGAGCCTGGAAGATGCGGTGACGGCGATGAGGCTCGGCGCAACGGACCTTCTCGCGAAGCCGGTCGACCAGGACGAGCTGCTGCGGCTGGTCGATAAGGCGACGCAGCGTCATCGCCAGGTTCTGGAGGTCGAGGTCTCGCGCCGTGCGCGCGAGAGAGAGTTGCACGCGAAGGTGATCGCCGAGTCCGCGGCGATGGCGCGGATCCTCGAGATCGCCGCGAGCGTCGCGTCGGCGGGATCGACGACGGTCCTGATTCAGGGCGAGACCGGCACCGGGAAGGAGATCCTCGCTCGCTCCATCCACGCGCACTCGCCCCGCGCGTGCGCGCCGCTGGAGGCGCTGCACTGCGCCGCGATCCCCGAGCATGAGGTGGAGTGCGAGCTGTTCGGACGTGAGACCGACGCCCGGTCGTCGCACAAAGGTCTGTTCGAGCTCGCCGACGGCGGCACGGTGATCCTCGACGAGATCGGCGGGGTGCCGATGACCGTGCAGGCAAAGCTGGTCCGCTTTCTCGAGAAGCGCAGTTTCCGGCGTCTGAACGGGACGAGGGAGATCGTCGTCGATGTCCGCGTGATCGCAACGACGAGCCGCGCATTGCGGCAGGACGTGGCGAAGGGCCGTTTCCACGAGGCCCTCTTTCACCGCCTCGAGGTGTTCCCCATCGAGATCCCCCCGCTGCGCGAGCGGCGCGAGGACATCCTCCCGCTCGCCATCCATTTCATGAAGGAGCTCGGCCGGACCCTCGGCAAACACTTCAGCGGGATGTCTTGCGAGCTGCGCGAGAAGCTGATGATGCTTCCGTGGACGGCGAACGTCCTCGAGCTGCGCAATCTCATCGAGCGCTCGGTGCTGCTCGAGGATGGTGACGTGCTCACGTCGCGTTTTCTGCCGATCCAAGGGGACTCCGCTCCGGATCCTCCACGCGAGGAACCGATCCTGGCATTGGAGGAGGTTGAGTTCATCATGGTGCAGCGCGCGCTGAAAGCGGCGCGCGGCAACCAGTCACAGGCCGCAAGGCTTCTGCAGGTGAGCCGGGATCAGCTGCGGTATCGGGTAAAGAGGTATCGGGAACTGGGAAGGCTGAGCGCGGATCTCGCGGGGGATGCCGTGCCAGCATGACGCCGCGCGGGTGACTGCGCGGTGCGGAGTACTGGGTGCTGCGTGCTGCGTGCTGGGTGCTGGGGTGCTGGGGTGCTGGGGTGCTGGGGTGCTGTCACCCGCCCGCCAGCAACTCAGGGCTGATCCCCGGAAATGGGTGTCCATGCCCAGGGGAAACGTAGCAGGCGACAGACTGGTTGTACTCAGCACTCAGCACTCAGCACCCAGCACCCAGCACTCAGCCATGCGGCTCCGCGTGACCCGCGTCACAGGACGCTGTAGCCACGGTCGTCCCTGCCTACCCATCCCCCGTCCTATCGTCAGGTGACGGAGGCCCCGCCGCAAATGACAACCGTAGCGTCTCCCCCCCCGAAGAAAGAACGCCCGAAACCGTTTCTCCTCGACGAGTACTGCAAGGGCTGCGGGCGCTGTATCGACGCCTGCAACCGCGACTGCATCACACCCGGCACGCAGATCAATGCCCTGACCGGTCTCGTTCCCGTCGATCTCGATCTCGAAAAATGCAACGGCTGCGCGCTCTGCATCGACGCCTGTCCCGAGCCGTACGGCCTGCGGGCGATGGTCGAGGAGCTGCACGCATCGGCCGAGCCCGCGCGCGACATTCCCGATGTCCTCCTCCCGCTGCCAAAGGTCGAGCCGCTGGTGATCAAAGGGACGTACGCCTCCGCCGTCGGCGCGCTGCTCGCCGGCTGCCGCCACTTCTTCGGCTATCCCATCACGCCCTCGACCGAGGGGGCGGAGCTGATGGCCAAACTGCTGCCGAAACTCGACGGTGTGTTCCTCCAGGCGGTCAGCGAAGTGGCCACCGTCAACATGATGTACGGCACGGGCGGCGCCGGACTGCGCTGCATGACCTTCACCTCCTCGCCCGGATTCAGCCTGATGCTCGAGGGCATCAGCTACATGATCGGCGCGGAGCTCCCGGGCGTCTTCGTGAACATCATGCGCGGCGGCCCGGGCCTCGGCAACATCGCGCCCGAGCAGTCCGATCTCAAGCTCGCCTGCCGCGGCCTGGGGCACGGCAACACACAGGCAATCTGCCTCACGCCGTCGACTCCGCAGGAGATGCTCGACCTGACCATGCTCGCGTTCGAGCTCTCCTTCAAGTACCGCAATCCAGTCGTCCTCCTCGGCGACGGCTATCTCGGCCAGATCACCGGGAAAGTCACGCTGCCGGAGACCATGGTGAAGCCCGGCATCCCGGCCTGGGGCGTATACGGCGATGCGGTGCATCGCCGGAACCTCAACACCTCGATCTACCTCGTGGAGGCCGATCTCGAAGCGCACAACGAGATGCTCAACGAGAAGTACGAGCGGATCGCATTGAATGAGCAGCGCGCGGACCTTTTCTGGTGCGACGACGCCGACGTGCTGATCGTCGCCTGCAACACGCCCGCGCGGATGGCCAAAGGCGCGGTCGAGACGCTGCGGAGCGAAGGCATCCGCGCGGGCCTGTTCCGGCCCATCACCGTCTGGCCGTTCCCCATCGATCTTCTGCGCGCGCCGGTGCGCCGCGCGAAACGCATCATCGTCGTCGAAGCCAGCAGCGGCCAGCTCGAGGACGAGCTCCGCCTCGCGCTGAGCAAAGGCGGCGTCCGCGACTATCCGGAGATCGAACACGTCCGCCGAATGGGAGGCATCCTCCCGCAGATGGAAGAGATCATTGCGAAGGTGAGGCACTCATGAGCGCCGTCTTCTACGAACGTTTCGAACGCCACGCGCACGGCGAAGGCCTCAAGGGCCGCGCCACGCACTACTGTCCCGGCTGCGGGCACGGTCTGGCCCACAAGTACCTCGCCGACGCCATCGAGTCCCTCGGCGTACAGGACCGCACGGTGATGGTGTCTCCGGTCGGCTGCGCGGTGTTCCTCTACTACTACTTCGACACCGGCAACACGCAGGCGCCGCACGGCCGCGCGCCGGCGGTGGCGATCGGACAGAAGGTCGCCAATCCCGACTCGATCGTCGTCAGCTATCAGGGCGACGGCGATCTCGCTTCGATCGGCATGGCCGAGATCATCTCCACCGCGCAGCTCGGGCTGCCAATCACGGTCATCTTCGTGAACAACGCCATCTACGGCATGACCGGCGGGCAGATGGCGCCGACGACGCTGATGGGACAGAGAACGGCGACGAGTCCGACCGGCCGCAACGCATTCATGGGCGAGCCCCTGAAGATGGCCGAGCTCATCGCGCAGCTCGACGGGCCGGTGTACGTCGAGAGGGTCGCTCTCTACGACGCGAAGCAGCGCGTGCGCGCGGAGAAGGCGATTCACAAAGCGCTGAAGCTGCAGGTCGAAGGGAAAGGCTTCGCGTTCGTCGAAGTGCTCGCGGAGTGCCCGACGCATCTCAAGATGACCGCCGAGGAGTCGGAGGCGTGGGTGCGGGACACGATGACCCAGGTGTTCCCGCTCGGCGTGAAGAAGGACCTCGCCGAACCGCATGCGTGGGACAAGCCGGGCAAGCCGGTGTACGAACCGGAGATCGTCACGGGCGTGATCGGCGGCACGGCGGACGTGGCGGCGCGCTACTGTTCCTCGTTCCCGTCGCACATCGCGACGTCGGACATCTCGCTCAAGTTCGCCGGCGCCGGCGGCGACGGCGCACAGACCGCGGCGCTACTCATCGCACAGGCGGGGATCAACGAGGGCTTCGACGCGACGCACATCCCGAGCTACGGTCCGGAGTCGCGAGGAGGGACGTCGTACGCGGACGTGCACATCGCGGCCGAAGAAGTGCTCTCGCCGTCCTCGCCGAACCCGGACATCCTCGTGGCGTTCAACGCGCCTTCACTGGCGAAGTTCGGGTCGAAGGTGCGCAAGGGCGGGACGATCGTCTTCGACAGCACGGTCATCGCCGACCCTCCCGCGCCCCCGGAGGGCGTCCGCCAGTTCGGCGTGCCCTTCACCGGCATCGCCATGGAGCTCGGCAAGCCGGTGGTGAAGAACGTCGTCGCCCTCGGCGCGTTACAGGCGGCGACGAATCTGTTCCCCCCGGACACGTTCCTCACCGCGCTGCGCCAGGCGCTGAAGGAAAAGGCGAAGGTGATTCCGCTGAACGAAGAGGCCTTCGCGCGGGGGCAGGCGGCGACCTGACGCAGACCGCGTAGCGAAAAGTTTCGCGCAGCTGCCGCTGCTCACTGCGGCAGTGTCGGGGGCGTGTTGCCCAAATTGCCATTGCGGCAGCGTCGGGGACCTGTGCCCCGAGCGCCCGCGTAGCGGGCAGCAGAGAGTAGCCCCCGGCTTCATTCAGCCCCCGGCTGAAGGCGTCGGCTGAAGCCGGGGGCTATTCCCTCTTGCCCGCTACGCGGGCTCAGCATCCTGCGCTGCGGCCCGAATGTCCACCCTCCAGGCCCCCGGCTTCAGCCGGGGAGTCGGCGATCGAGACAGGTCAGCCCGCGTAGCGGGCGGCAGAATGGTTCCTGGCGCCCGCTACGCGGGCTGGATTGAACGCAATGCGCAAGAGCCCCGGCTGAATGAAGCCGAGGGCTATTCCCTGCGGCCCGCTACGCGGGCATTGAGCAACGGATCGGTCGAGCTGTCGCGGGCGGGGGTATCGCACGGGTGACGCGCGGCACACGAGGGGTCGCAGCTCGACGCTGCGACATCCACGGCGGCACCCCGCCGTCGCCGCACTCCACGCGCGACATGAATCGGCGACCCAACGCCCGCACTCCGATTACGCGCCCGCGAAGGTTCCGAAGACGCGCTCTTCGAATTCGTCGAAGGCTTCGTCGAACTCTCTGCAGCGACAGAAATCGCTCTCGCCGGCTTCGATGCGGCGGATCTCTTCTTCCTGGACGTTGATGGCGAAAGCAAGCTCCCGGACCGTCAATCCGAGCTCGATCCGGCGGCTCCTGACTTCATGAGGCTTCATGCCGTCATTGTCCTGCCGCGATGCTGCCCTCGGCGTGTGACGTTCGGCACCTCGATCGGTGCGCTCTGCAGCCTGGAACGCGTCCGCGGCCAGCAAGGTCACGTCGCGTCGCTCGCTTGGCCGTGACGCGGAGTCTGGGCATGCCGGGACTCCTCGCCGCGATCACGACGCCGACGATGAGGTCGAGGTCGTCGCCGGTCCTCGCGATGAAGTGCGGCGGCACCACCGGCTCCGGAGTTTGGTCTTCGCGTTGACACCGCAGGGAGAACGTTCCGGAGGGACATCAGAGGGTAGCCGGTGGCAAGCGCGAAAGCGCGCAGCCACCGGAATGGAGCGCCCGCTCATGAGACCGCCCCGGCAGGGGCGGAAGAGGCGTCTGCCGCCCCTGCCGGGGCGGAGATCGACGGCAAACGCCGGTCCGGTGGCGGCGCACCGCGCTCGCCACCGGCTACCTTCTGCCGCGCCTCCGGCGCAACCAAGCTCGCGTCGCGGGCCCGTGCGGAGGCAACGCCTCCGCTTTCGAACAACGGTCGGCGAGTGCGGTGACGTTGCGTCTGCAGACGCGCATTTGAATGCGGAGGCGCTGCCTCTGCGCTCCATGTCAGCGTTTGGATTCCACCGCTTTGATGATCGCCTCGGCGCGCTGCGCGGGCAGCCTTCGCTCGTAGCCCCAGATGCCGTCGAGCCATTCCGTGCCGGTCGTTTTCTCCTGGCCTTCGGCGATCATGCGCAGCGCTTCGACGACGCCGGGGACGACGTATGTGTGGCCGCGGGGGTCGCGGCGCATGGTCCAGACCCAGTCCTGCATGGTACCGAGGTCCGTGCGGGCCTGGGCGAGCATGGCGCCGAGGGCCCGCAGACGATGCAGCACGGCGATGAGCCCGCAGGTGGCGAAGAAGGAGTACGGCTCGAGTAACTGCAGTCGCGCGCGGAAGGATGCCTCGTCGCGATGAACGCTGACCGCACCTTCCACCGGGAGTTTCGTGCTCGCGACGATCGCGACCGCGCGCAGATCGATGAAGCCGTTCACGGCCATCTGGAAGTTGCGCGACTCTTCATCGGGCAGCAGTTTGTGCAGCGAGTCTTCGTGCGTGACGATCGTCCCGAGGGGCGCGAGGTAATAGCCGCTGCGGACGAGCGGGGTGCCGTCGTCATCCTCCACGACGATCGGCGACCCGAGCGACGTGATGGCGAAGACGGCATCCAGCACGACCTTCATCACCTTGAGATGCGCTTCATCGCGCGTGCCGAATTGTCCCGGTTCGATCTGCGGCTTGAGTGCGAGGAGCTGGCCCGGCTTGTCCGCGGTGACGAGCGTGCGCAGATCGCGCGCGAGCGATTCGACGTCCCAGCCGTCGACGTCCCGGAACGTGAGCGGCCGGGAGCTCTCGAGGAAGAACTTCTTCGCGTTGAACGACTCGTCCGGGTACTCCTCGATGGCCTCGATGTCGAGCGTGCGCAGGCGGTGCAGCAGGATCAGCAACCCGAGCGTGTGCAACTCGGCCTGGTGCTTTGCGCTGCCGAGGTCCTGCAGCGCCATCGGATCGATGCCGCTCAGTTGGGCGTCCAGAAGCACGGGCTGGTAGAGGAAATCGAACACCGGGCGCGCATTGTCGGTCTCGGTGTAGTAGCAGATGCCGCCTTCGAACCAGGGCAGATTCGGATCGTCGCCGAGAAGTCCCGTCGTGGCGAGAACGTGTCCGAGCTCGCTGACCGACGCGACCTTCATGACGCGATAGAGCGCGTCGGCGTTGGCGACGCTGAAGAAGCCGTTCTCCCCGCTGCGGATCACCCACGACGGGCGTAGCTCCTCGCCACGCTTGAAGTGCAGCGGTTTGTCCGTCGCGCCGGCGAGAGACAGCGTGGTCGGCTTGAACACCTGCACGAACTGCTTGCGCTCGCGCGAGCCTCGGAAGAGCTCGTGCGGCGCATCGCGAAGGGCCTTGACGATGCCGCCGTGCAAGGGGATGCGCTCGCGCATCCGCACCTCGTCGATGCCGATGGCCGCGGCGGTGACGAGCATCAGCACGCCGCGCTGCGCGTAGTTCTTCGTGAGATTCACGGCCTCGTGATGCTTGTTGCGGAGGAACTCGTCGCGCGCAGCGTGGGCGAAGCCGAGGCGCAGGGTGGTCTCGACCTGTTCTTCACCACGGGGGATCTCATCGTACATGCCGCCCACGCCGGTCGTATGCGCGACGAGCACGCGCGCGCCCCAGGTCTGGCCGACGGCCGCGAGATCTCCGGCGAACGTCTGCTCGAATGCGTCCTTCATGCGGGACGTGAACTCGTCGCGAAGACCGAGGGTCGAGCCGACGATGCCGAGGCCTCCGGTCTGGTAGGCGAGGATGCTCGGCAGTGGAAACCCGAGGAGGACGGAGCGGAACGGCTTTTCCCCGTAGTCGCGGAGGCGGAGCTTGCGGTCCTCGAGAAACGACGTGATCGGCCTCAGGCCATTGATGTAGCTGGCGAGGCTCTCCTCGATGTCGTTGCGGTCGACGTTGGCAGAGTTCAGGAACTCATCGACGGCCTGCGCCCTGTGGCTGGCGTCGGCGTCGGTGACGATCTCCAGGCCGGGGATCGGCCTCAGCTCGAACTTCGAAACGGCGACGTAGACACCGCCGGGCGTGAGAAAGCCGTGCTCGAACGGACGCGGCGCGGTGCCGGCGCCCCAGCGAGTGCGGGTGATGCGCTTGAGCCGCGACTCGAAGGAGTGCACTTCGTCGTCGCTGCGGCCGGTGACGATGAGGACCGGGACGTCGTCGGGCGAGGACGGCGGATTGATGGTCATCATCTCCTCGAGCATCTCGACCATCTGCAACGCGGACGACCCGCCGACGGCGCCGGTGCCGCCGATGAAGACGTGGACGTCGCGATAGTGGCGTGCGGCACGCGCGGCCTCGACGAGGCGGGGACCGAAGCGGCTCTTCTTGAATCGCGTCTCTGAACGCATCGCCGGTGGAGGATATCGCAGGCAATGGTTGGCGGTTGACGGTTGGCGGCTGGCGGGAGCACCTGGTCGTCGGTCTTTCCCGGGTCTTTCCCGCCAACCGCCAACCGCCAACCGCCAACAAATCAAAGGCGAATCGTGCAATCCCACGCCCGCCCGCCGTCGTCACAACGAATCGTGACGTCGAACGGAGCGACGGACGTGATGCGCAGTCCGTTCGCCGGGACCTCGCCGCGCGCGGCGATGACGCGCCGATGAGGACCGGCCGCGTCCTTGACCAGATGGGCGAAGCCGCGGCCGGTGTGACAGCTCTGCAGGACGATCGTGGCATAGGGATCGAGGCGATCGAAGAAGCTCCGCAACGCGATCCGATCCGTGGAGTCGAGCGTCCGCTTCTTCCGACTGGCGAAGTACATCGAGAAGGCATCGCCGTGCGCGGAGAGGACCAGCAGCTTCGCGCCGTCGACATCGACGGCGAAGAGCTCCCCTTTGCTCGCGACCTGCTCGTGGACCTCGGTCTCGTAGCGCGCCTCGATGCGCGCTCGGAGGTCGTTCTGGTGCGAGGTATAGAAGATGCGCCGGAACCAGGATCGCTCTTTCGGATAGATCAGCACGGCCCTCTCCCGCGCCTCGGCGAACGGGGCGATCAGCATCACCGCGAGAAGGATGCGGACGAGCACGTGAATTGGACCGGGGGACATTGTACGAGTAGCCAGTGGCCAGTAGCCAGTGGCCGTGGGGAGTCTTGGCGGGTGCGTGCGATTTCCTTCGAATCTCATGGCCGCGACCGCGACGCAAGCCCCGCGACCCACTTGCGGCACCTACCGCGGCCGCTGGAGCAGCCTCTCGGCAACTGGCTACCTGGCCACTGGCTACTGGCTATCGGCTACCGGCCATTGCGAGCCACCCGAGCATCGTCTCGAACACGCTCTCGTCGCCCTCGTTGAAAATCTCGTGATAGAGACCGGCAAACTCGCGCGTCGCGACGATGTTCTTCGGTGCGGCGTCCGCGAATTCGCGACTGCCATCGGCGTCGACGAGGTGGTCGTCGCCGGCCCACATGTGGAGCGTGGGGACGCGCCACCGCGGGGCGCTCTCGCGGACGATCCGGCCGGAGTCGAGGATGAATCGCACGAGGCGTGGGGTCACTTTGTCGTGAATCAGAGGGTCGTTCTGATAGGCGCGGACGACTTCGGGATCGCGCGACACTTTCGTCGAGTCGAGACCGTTGCGGAGGACCTTGTTCGGCGCGAGGCGCACGCCGACGGCGAGCTTGATTCGATCGACGAGCCTCAGCGTCCGCTTCAGCGCGGGGGACGAGAGGACGAGAGCGTCGACATCGCCGCGCTCGTCGGCGACGAAACGGGCGGCAACGGCGCCGCCCATGCTGTGGCCGAGGAGGATGCGTCGCTTCGCGTCGACACCGTCGAGGATCCGCGCGAGATCGTCGAGGAGCGCCGTGTCGTGCGGCAGCACGCCGCGCGTGCCGGGAGAACGGCCGTGGCCGCGCTGGTCGTAGGTGACGACGGACCACCCGGCGCGATTGAGCGCGTCGACGACGTGGGCGTAGCGGCCCGAGTGCTCGCCGAGGCCGTGGACGATGACGACCGTGCCGTGCTCGTCCGGCACCGGGGAGGTCGTCGTGTGGAGGTCGGTCATCGCGGTGCGAGTCTCTTCGGTCCCATAGTCTCAGAGTCTCAAAGTCTCATAGAGCGTGTTCGCGAGTCTTTGAGACTTTGCGACTATGAGACTATGAGACTCTACTTTGAAACTCTGAGACCCGAGACCTCCGAGTCACGCGCTGCGCCCCCCGAGGCCGCGACGGTTGAATGCATCGTGCCGTGCCGCAAGGCGGAGCAATCAGTGCTGCCGGCCGTGCCGGCTACGGGCGAGTATAGATCTCGCAAGTCCTCTGGCGCAGGTCCGCGGTGACGCCCTCCGCGACGAGGCGATCATCCTCGACGATGGGCTTCGTCGCGAAACCGGTGAGCGTCACTTTGCGAATCCCGTTGAACAGCGGATGCTCGCCCGCCGCCTCGGTGAGCGCGGAGCGGCCGAGGATCTCGATGCCGTCGAGCTGGAGGAAGCGGGTGTGGAGGACTTCGCCTTCGCCGACCACGTGGACGTTGAGCGGATCGAAGCGTGACGGGAAGAACGGCCGATCGCGCGCTGTGATGACGACGGTCCATCCGCTCCGATCGAGGAAGTCTCGCCTGCGCTGCTCGCGTCCGGCGATCACTTCGCGGATCTCCGCCTCGACGTCGACGTGCGGAATGATCGCCGCGGCGAGGAGCTCGTCGAGCGAGCGCGGATCGCCGCTCTCCAGCGTCTCGCGCCACTTCGGATCGTATCGGTCGAGGAGTGTCGCGAGAGCGAGTCCACTTTGATAAACACGATCGCGAACGCCGTCGGGAGGTCCGTCGGTCAGGACGATGGCTCCGCCGTCGATCCGGTGCTGGACGTACATCGCGATTCCTTCGTTGAGCTCCGAGGCGCGTTCGTACGCGGTGGCCGTCGCGCCGATTCTCTCGAAACGCCGGCGGCGCAACTCGAGGGCCAGTTGCGCGGCGGACCCGTCGCCCTCGAGCGCTCTCCGCAGCGCATCCGTTTCCCGTCGCAGCAGCGCGAGCGCCTCGGCATCCTCGACGGGATAGGTGAAGAGATCCGCTTCGTTCGCGCTCCAGGCCGGGTGCCTCGTCCGCTGATGGACGTGAAAGGCCTCGTGCGCGATGAGACCGGGCGTTGGGCTCTTCGAGAAGACCGTCGCGGTCTCGACTCCGCCGAGGAGAAGGCTGCTGTTGCCGGTGACGGCGGGGTGGCGGCCTTCATACACGCCATCCGTGAACTCGTCCGGCGGCGACGGATGGTGATGAAGCACGGTGCGCTTGCCGTCATAGATCGCGACCGGGATCTTCTGCAGGTCGAAGCCGGGCCAGACGTCGATCGCGGCGGCGAGGATCAAAGCGAGCATTTCGATTCACTCCTTCGGTTTCACGTCGAGGATCAGCGTCCATGCTTCGCCGCGCGGACCGCGGATCGGATAGCGGAGAGGCTGGCCTGAGGCGATGCCCTCCCACGATTGCGCGAACGCTGCGCCGTTCTTCCACCTGCCATCGAATTTCACGAGCGTCGAGGTGCGCGCGTCGCGGTACGGCGCGGGCTCGGCGGAGATCTCGAGTGCTGCGTCGCCGACGTTGAGGTGCGCGGTATCGCGGGCAAACACCAGCGCCGATGCACTCGCGCCCTCGATCCGCGCGCGGACGTCGTACCAGTGTGGCAGGCGATGCGCGCGGACGCTGATGTTCTCGCTCGCCCTGACGATCTCGACGCGCGGCTCGCGCGCGGTGGACCTTCGCGGGAGGATGTCCAGCCTCAGCAGGCCGCGCGGACCGGCGCTGCCGAAAGGGAGCAGCTCAAGGCGCTGATCGAATCCGACGCGGAGGCGGTGCTGCTGGATGTCCTCCTCCCAAAGCGGAAGCTTGTTCGCGGAGGTGCCGTGACGACGACGCGTTTTGATGCGCACGCGCAGATCGGTCCCTTCGGCGGCGAACGACGCATTCATCTCGAAGCGCGCGTCGTGGAGGACGACGTCGAAGTCGGTCGCGCCGTCGACGGTGGCCTCGTAGAGCACGCGCGGCTTCGCATCCACGACCTCGATGCACCGGATGGTGTAGCTCTGCGCGGAGAGCGTGCCGGCGAAGATCAGGGCGAGGAACAGTCTCATCGCACGTCCTTCACGGCGATCACCGTCCGGCCGCCGCCGTCGAGACCGGCGAAGGGGCCGGTGTCTTCAGGCTTTTCGGGGCGGAGGAAGATCGCGGCGATGAGGCAGAGAACGAGAGCGGCGGGGACGAGGACTGGGGCGATGCGTCGCCGCGGTGCCGCCGCGAACGTCACATCGCGCATCGCTTCGCGGAGCTGCGCGGCGTCCGAGAGGAAGGCTCGGCATTCGTCGCAGGAGTCGGCGTGCGTGCGATCGATCGGGCGGCCATCAAACAGGGCGGAGGTTTCTTCGAGATGCGGGCAGGTCATGGCTGGCTCCCCAGTGCGGCGCGCAGGGCCTGGCGCGCGCGGAAGATGTCGGACTTCACCTTGGCGATGCTGACGTCGAGCGTGGCGGCGATCTCTTCGTAGCTCATCTCCTCCCACTCGCACAGCAGGAGTGCAGCTCGGTGATCGGGGCGGAGTTGCGCGAGGTGCTTCGCGACGAGCCTGCGTCGCTCGTCCTCGACGACGCGATCGTGCGGATCGTCGTGGGTCGCGAACGGACGGAGAAACACCCGCAGACGCTCGCGGATGGAGACGCGGCGCAGCTCGTTGATGGCGAGGTTGCGCGCGACGCGGAAGAGCCAGAACCGGACGCGCTCCCCTTCCGGCGCGGCGTCTCCGCTCGCGTGCAGACGGAGGAAGACTTCCTGTGCGAGATCGCTCGCGTCGCCGCGACCCGCGAGCATGCCGCGCAGAAAGCGCACGATTTGCGGATGGAAGGCCGCGTACGCGTCGGCGAACGAGTCGTCGGTCATCGTGTCTGAGGGTAAGACACGCGGGGTGGGAGGAAGTTGCAGTGGGGAGTGCGCCGCGCGCACGGGCGGTGAGCGGGTATGGAAAGAGCGTCCTGCCTTGAAGCGGCGTTATCCTAGTGAAATGACGACCGCGCTGCCGCAATCGCACCACGACTACTCTTTCGCGGACTACCTCGCGATCGAGCGCGAGAGCGAGATCAAACACGAGTTCGACGCCGGGGAGATCCTGGCCATGTCCGGCGGAACCGCAAGGCACAGCGCTCTGGCCATGAATGTGGGATTCGCGTTGCGTGGTACTCGTCCTCAGGGCTGCACGGTCTTTCAATCCGACATGCGCGTTCGGATTCGCGCCACGGGCCGTGCGACCTATCCGGACGTGTCGATGGTGTGCGGTCCGCTCGAATACGATCCCGAAGACGCCGCGCACACGACGATCACCAACCCGGTGCTCCTCGTCGAAGTTCTTTCCGTGACGACCGAAAAGGGAGATCGCGGCAACAAGTGGATGCACTACCAGCGCATTCCGTCGCTGCAGGAGTACGTCCTCGTCAGCCAGGAGCAACGCATCGAGATCTTTCACCGGATGCCGACCAGCACTTGGGAGTACTCCGAGGTGAGCGAAGGCATCGTGAGACTCGCGTCGGGCCCCGCGATCGACCTCACCGTGCTGTACGCCGATCTTCCTCTCTAGCGGGCACGGCCGGCAGCGCTGGCTGGCCAAGCCTCGGGCACGCCAATCGCCCGAGGCTCATTCTCTGCCGCGCCTGACGCTGGACCTTCGGCGGGCCTGTCACGACACTCGATCAACCACGAAACACTTGCGGAGCCGAGACGGCCGGAGATGATTATGTAACGAGTATACGTCCGGCGTTCCGCTTACCGGTCATTGGAGAGCTCGACAAATTCGTACACGTAGTTGCCGGTGCCGAGGGCGTCGGAGAACTCGCTGATGAAGACGCCCTTGTTGCAGGGGGCCGGGGCGCCGGTGCCGGGGTTGCCGGTGGACGATGTGGTGACGCTCCAGCTCGAGGACGAGCTCGCCGCGCCGCAGCCGTTGGTGCGCTTGAGCGACTGGCCGGCGCTGCCGGCCATGGCGATGGTCTGTCCGTCGACGCGCACGTTGCTCGCGTTGCGGAGGTCGTACTTCTCGCTGCCGTTGATCTGCGGCATCGCGTCGCCGGAGTTGATGTAGACGACGTTCGCGGCAAGGGTCACGCCCCAGAAGGCCTCGAACTGCACCTTCGTGGCATTGCGGCCGATGATGACGTAACCCCTCGACGGGACCGTCGTGCCGGCGGGGATGAAGTACGTGAGCGCGGAGCTGGCCTGCACGACGCGCCAGCCGCCGATGTTGATCGGCGTGCCGTTGCTCACGGTCACGTTGACCGTCGACGATGTGCCGATGTTGTTCGCGGCGTCGTACGCCTTCGCGGCGAGTGTATGCGCGCCGTTCGTGGCCGTGGCCGTGTTCCAGCTCCAGGCATACGGCACCGTCGTGTCGGTCGACTGCAGCACGCCGTCGAGGAGGAACTCGACCTTCGTCACGCCGACGTTGTCGCTCGCGCTCGCGGTGACGCTCACCGTCGCCGAGACCGTTGCACCGTTCGCGGGCGCCGTGATCGACGCCGTGGGCGCGGTCGTGTCGCCGCCGCCGGAGGAGTCGTTGTGCAGCTCGATGAACTCATAGATGTAGTTGCCGGAGCCGCTGGCATCGGAGTGCTCGTTGATCTTCACTCCGCCGCCGCATCCGCCGCCTGCGCCGCTGCCGGCGTTCGCGGACGACTCGAGGACGGTGTTCCACGTCGCCCCACAGGGATCGACGCGCTGGACGCTCCTGGCCGCGGATGCGGGCTGCGCCGCGCTCGGGCCGTCGACGATCACGCTCGACGCGTTGCGGAGTGTGTAGTTCTCATCGCCGTTGATCACCGGCATCCCGCCGGAGGAGTTGAGGAAGGTCACGTTCGCGCCGAGGGTGACGCCCCAGAAGGATTCGAACGCGGCTTTGTCCGCCTGGCGGGCGACGACGAGATAGCCGTCGGCAGGGATGGTCGTGCCGGCCGGGAGGATGTACTGATAGGTCGCGTTGGCCTGGGTGATCGTCCAGCCCGAGACGTCCGCCGCCGAGCCGCCGCCGCCATTGCTCACGGTCACGTTCACCGCGGCCGACGTGCCGATGTTGTTCGCGGCGTCGTACGCCTTCGTCGTCAGCGCATGCGCGCCGTTGGACGTGCCCGTGGTGTTCCAGCTCCACGCGTACGGCGAGGTCGTGTCGGTCGACTGGAGCGCGCCGTCGAGGAAGAATTCCACGCGCGTGACGCCGACGTTGTCGCTCGCGGTTGCGGTAACGCTGGTCGTACCGCCGACGGTCGCACCGTTCGCCGGCGCGGTGATCGCCGTCGTCGGCGCCGTCGTGTCGCCGCCGCCGGACTGGTAGGTGATCCACATCGGCGCGGACCAGAGGTCGTGGCCGTCGGCCTGCACGGCGTGGACATAGTAGTAGTAGCTGCCCGACGTGAGCGATTCCGTGATCGTCGCCGACGACTGATTCGAGTACGTCGCGTACGGCGAGGAGGGCACGCCGCCGCCGATCTGTCCGCGCCAGATCTCGAGCGTGGAGACCGACTCGCCGTCGGGATCGTAGACGCTCGCGACGAGCGTGACGCCGCCGGCGGCATTGAAGATCTCGCCCATCACGTGGGCGTTGTCGCCGGTGCGGAACACCAGCTGCGCGTTCGGGTCTTCACTCGCGAAGAAGCGCCGCGCGCGATGCGCGGCCATGAGGTCCGCCTTCGTCAGCGACGGCGCGAGGTAGACCGTGCGCGTGGGCAGAGCCATACCGTAGTTGTTGCAGTGCGAGTCGTGATCGGCCGCGGGAGCGAGGTGGAAGCCCTTGTTGAGCGCTTCCTTCCAGCGCAGCGAGTAGTCGGCGGCGCCGACATTCGCGGTCGCGCAGTCGGTAGCGGTGGAGAAGGCCAGCCCGCTGCGTACGGCAATGCCCTGCATGGCGTCATCGGCATTCGCATTGAATGCAAACGAATCGAAGTTCCCGGAGCCGGGATGATTGAAGATGCCCAAGGGCCCGGCGCTGGAGGGATTCGCGACCGAGGCGGCATAGAGTTGGAGGTAGCCGTAGCGCTTGGGCGTGAAGACGTCGAAGTAACAGTTCGTGCCGGGCGTGCATTCGATCGACGGCCCATTGCAAGTCGAGCACGTTTCCCAGCCAAAGAGCTGGGGAGTCTCGAGGAGGGTCACGTGGCCCTGATCGCTGTTAGAGGAGACGCCCCACTCCATTCCGTACAGGGCCACGAACGAGCCGCTCACGGTCGCGTTGTCGGCCGCGGTCAGTCCGTCCTGATACCGCTGCCGCACCTTGGCCTCGGTCACGGGCGGGTTGTTCGTGGCGATCGCGTTCTCGATCAGGTGGTTGTGCTCGTTGACGACCCAGAAGTCGAGCTGCGCGGTATTGCGTGCGTAGCCGAAGACGTCCGCGGGCGTGTACGTGCCGCTGCCGTACGCGTTGCCGGAGCTGCAGGCCGACGTCGGGTGGCCGCCGTCGGACCAGTTCGAGTGTGCGTGCGTGGAACCATAGTAGAAGTTGTAGGCGAAGCCCGCTTCCATGGGAGTGTTCTGCTGGATCTGGCAGCTCGTCGCATTCGCACTGACGCGGAGGTCGCGCGACCTCTCCGGAATGAGCTCGTAGTCGACGATCACCTCGTCGACCGAGGCGAGGGCTTCGTCGGCGTCGAACGCGGTGTCGTACGTCGCCGCGATGCGATCGCGCCCTCCCGCACGCACGAACCGGGCGACGAACGTGTAGCGGTACTTGCCGGGAGGCACGAGACGGCCGGCGTCATCGCGTCCGTCCCAGCCCAGCTCCGCGAACGCCGCGCCTTCGCTGCCGATGAACGAGCGGCCGTCGAGGGTGAGCACGCGGGTCCCGTCCTCGGCTCGGTCGATGCGAAGCTGCCACAGCGCGTGGCCGAACCTTCGCTCGTGCGCCGCGCGCTGATACGAGAGGATGCTGAAGAGCCGCACCGTTCCCAACTCGCCGTCGTGCGCGGGGGAGAACTGATAGGCGCTCGAGCCGATGGCGGCGATGAAGTTCGCATCGCAGTCGTCGTACTCGTCGCCAATGAGGGGAACGCACAGGCAGAGCGCGACTAGGACGCGGAGCAACAGGCGCATGGATCCTCCCGAAAAAAATAGAATGAAAAAGGCTACAGGAAAAAACTGTGAGGAAAATTGTAGCTGATCCCGACGAAGGATCGTTGGATTTCCCGCAAAACGTCCATGCGGACAAAACCGAATGCTGGTAGCACTACCGAGCCAACGGCAAGCTAGTGTCGTGTCACGGCCTCTCGTTAATCACTGCCACACAACGACTTAGCGGACCATCGAAATGGTAGTGGTGCTACCTTGACCTTTTCTTGCAGCGGCGCTAGGCTGAGCACACCGTGACCGTCCAGGATTCGGCAGACAACACCCAAACCTCGCGGATGCGTCTGCTCAGCGCGGGCAAGACGCTTTTCGCGAAGAACGGCTACGAGCACACCTCGACCGCGGCGATCGCACGCGAGGCGGGCAGTTCGGAGTCCCAGTTGATCCGCTACTTCGGCGGGAAAGCCGGACTCCTCGAGGCGATCTTCAACGAGTCATGGACGGCGCTGAATGGGCTCGTCGACCAGTACATCGCCGACACGGCCCACGGTCGCGAGGCGATCCTGCGTCTGCTCTCGCTGATGATGCAGGCCTTCAATCGCGATCACGACATCGCCTTTCTCTTCCTCTTCGAAGGGCGGCGCATGCGCGGCGCATCGCCCGAAGTGCTCCTGTCGAAGGGCTTCATGCAGTTCATGACCGTGGTGGACGCGCAGATCGAGCGGGGCCGCGACGATGGCTCGTTCCGCAAAGACATCGAGCCGCGGGTGCTCAGCTCGGCGATCCTCGGCGCGGCCGAGGGAATGGTGCGCGACCGGATTCTGAGCGAGCGCAACGGACAGCTCGGCCATTCCTACACGGACGAGAACCTGGTCGCGGCCTTCGCCGCCATCGTGAACGGGCTGGCAGGACGGTAGGACGGATAGGACGGATAAGACGGATAGGACGGATAGGTAGAGAGAGCCCACTCCCTATCCGTCCTATCAGTCCTATCGGTCCTATCGGTCCTACTCCAGCGCCTGCGCGAACGCGCCGATCACCGCCGGCCGGATCCCCCAGATCTCCCGCGCGTACTCGCGGATCGTGCGGTCCGAGGAGAACTTGCCCATCCGGGCGATGTTCAGAAGGGACATCCGGTTCCAGCCGGCGCGGTCCCGATAGGCGCGATCGACGTCCTTCTGCCGCGCGACGTAGTCCGGCAGATCGGCGAGGTGCACGTACTCGTCGCGCGTCGACAGAAGCTTTCCGACGATCGGCCGGAAGATGTCCTTGTCGCCGCGGGAGAAGTGGCCGGCAGCGATCGAGTCGACCGCGCGCGACATCCAGCGATGCTGGTGCAGGTACCACTGCGGGTCGTACCTCGCGTGCAGCGCCGCCACCTCCTCGGCCCGCAGACCGAAGACGAAAATGTTCTCCTCCCCCACTTCGTCGCGGATCTCGATGTTCGCGCCGTCGAGCGTGCCGACCGTCAGCGCGCCGTTGAGAGCGAGCTTCATGTTGCCGGTGCCGCTGGCCTCCTTCCCCGCGGTGGAGATCTGCTCCGACAGCTCCGCCGCCGGGATGATCGCCTCGGCCAGCGTCACCCGATAGTCCGGCAGGAAGATCACCCGGAGCAGGTCGCGCGTGCGCGGGTCGGCGTTCACCACTTCGCCGATGGAGTGAATGAGCTTGATGATCAGCTTGGCCATCCAGTAGCCCGGCGCGGCCTTGCCGGCGAAGATCACCGTGCGGGGCTGCAACGGGATCTCGCCGTCTTCCACGATCGCCCAGTAGCGGTGGATCACATGCAGCGCGTTCAGGAGCTGGCGTTTGTACTCGTGGATGCGCTTGATGTGCACGTCGAACATCGACAGCGGATCGACGGTCACAGCGGTGAGCTCCTTCGTCAGCCGCGCCAGCGCGGACTTGTTGCGGCGCTTCACGCCGTCGAGCTTCTCGAGCAGTGAGGCATCATCCGCGAACAGCTCGAGCTCGCGCAGGAGATCGAGATCGCGAATCCAGCCGTCACCGATGGTCTTCGTGATCAGCGAGGCGAGCGGGCGGTTCGCGTGCAGCAGCCAGCGCCGCGGCGTCACGCCGTTCGTCTTGTTGTTGAAGCGCTCGGGATGAAGCCTGTAGAAATCCGGCGCGAGGGTCGTCGTCACCAGCTTTGAATGCAGCTCGGCGACCCCGTTGATGGAGTGGCTGCCCGCCATCGCCAGGTTGGCCATGCGGACCTCACCGTCCGCGATGATGGCCACGTTGTGCTGCATGAGGATCTCGCCGGGAAAGCGCCGCTCGACCTCGGCGACGAGGCGGCGGTTGATCTCCTGAATGATCTGCAGATGCCTCGGCAGCACGCGGTGCATCAGCTCGAACGACCACCTCTCGAGCGCCTCCGGCAGCAGCGTGTGATTGGTGTAGCCGCACGCTGCGATGGTGATCGCCCAGGCCTCCTCCCACGGCATCCGCTCCTCGTCGACGAAGACCCGCATCAGTTCCGCGACCGTGAGCGCGGGATGGGTGTCGTTCATCTGAACGGCCGTGTGCTGCGCGAAGTCGCTGTACGACCCGTGCTGGCGCCGGTAGCGGCGGAACATGTCCTTCACCGCGCAGGCGACGAGGAAGTACTCCTGCATGAGCCGTAGCTCTTTGCCCGCGGCGATGGTGTCGGAGGGGTAGAGCACCTTGGAGATCGACTCGCCGGTGATCTTCTCGTGGACGGCGCGGATGTAGTCGCCGGAGTTGAAGATGCCGATGTCGAATTGATCCGAGGCTCGCGCGGAGAAGAGGCGCAGGACGTTCACGGTGTGCCCGCCGTGGCCGACGATCGGCATGTCGTGCGGCACGCCGACGATGACCTTGTAGTCGACCCACCGCGGGACGTACGCGCCCCCCGTGGTGGCGTGCGTGACCGAGCCGAACACCGGAATCACCACCGCTTCGTCCGTGCGCTCGATGAGCCACGGCGAGCCGGCGTCGAGCCAGTGATCGGGGTTCTCGTGCTGGTATCCGTTGATGAAGCTCTGGCGGAACAGGCCGAACTCGTAGTTGATGCCGTAGCCGAAGCCGGGAAGGTCGAGCGTGGCCAGCGAGTCGAGGAAGCAGGCGGCCAGGCGTCCCAGGCCGCCATTGCCGAGCGCGGCGTCGGGCTCGAGCGACTGCAGCTCCTCGAGATCGCCGCCGAGCTCCGCGAGCATGGCCTTGGCGTCGTCGTAGATGCCGAGGTTCGTCAGGTTGTTCCCGAGGGCCCGGCCCATGAGGAACTCCATGGAGAGGTAGTAGAGACGCTTCGCGTCCTGCTCGCGGTAACGGCGCTCGCTCTCGCGCATCGCGTCGAGCGCGGGCCGGCGCACGGCGGCAGCAAGCGCATGCAGCCGCTCGCGCTGCGAGGCCTCGGCCCATACGCGTCCCTTCGAGTAGCGGAGAAAAGACTCGATGCCGTCGCGGAGGTGGATCGAGCGCGGGGAGGTGTGGATGGAGTCCTTGTGCATCTCTCTCGCGCGCATTCTAAACGGAGGGCAGGGCGCAGAGCGCGGAAGAGGCGTCCGGGGGCCGGAGGGCAAGCGCAGAGCGCAGAGGGCAGACGAGGGAGGCCGAATGCGCTCCGCCCTCCGCCGTCCGCCCTCCGTGCTCCGCCCTCCGTGCTCTGCCCCTCTGCCCCCTGCCCTCTGCCCCCTGACGCGAAGCGTCGCACCCGACGGACAACACCCCGTGATCCGGGACACGCGCGGCACGTGCCGTCTCGACGGTCACGCGTGATCGCAGCGACTGCGCCGCCACCGCGTCACGACACACGATGTCGCCCGGCAACTCAGCCGCCTGCGGACCCGTGGTCTGTGGGGATCTTCCTTCCAGTCGACCTGCGGAGCAACAGAGGAGAACATATGAGAGGTCTCTATCCACATCGGCGTACCTTGGCGATCGCGCTCTGCGCGGTGCTGATCGGAATCGCCCCCATCGCGTTCGGCGCTGCCGTGAATGCCACCGTCGCAGTCACAGGCACGCCCGTGCCGGGAGCGACAGTCAACGCAAAGGCGAACATCACCATCACCGACGGCAGTACGTTGCAGAGCATCAAATGGAGTCAGGTCGGCGGCGTGCCGGTGACGCTCGCCAACACCACCACCGACACGGCCAGCATCACCTTCCCCGCCGTCGACGTCTATCGCGCGAGGCTGATCGACGTCATGGAGACCACGCCGCTCCCCGAAAGCCAGATGCCGGCGTACTTTCCCGAGCGCGAGTACGCGGGCGGACTGCAGGATCGTTGGTCCGTGGTCGGCATCGCTCCCACCTCTCTCGTGAAAGCCGGAGCCATCAACCTCGAGTTGACGATCGTCACCTCGTCGGGCACGTACAAGCTGCCCGCGACGGTTGCGACGACCCTTCCCTATCCGCCGGCGATGGGCTTGCGGAACGTTCCGCTCAAGCGCCCTGTGCTCCTGCACGGCAAGACCCAGGACACGTACAACTGGACGCTCAGCGCCCCGACCGGCTCGACGGCGGCTCTCGCCGGTGCCAGTACGCGGGACGCCGAGTTCACGCCCGACGTCGCCGGGACGTATGACGTCACCGTCACCGATCTGAAGGACAACAAGACCGTGACCCTGACCGTACACGCCGGAAAATGGCAGGGCATGATCACCGGCCAGGACGCGAACGGCCGTCCGATCCCCGATCCGGCGTGCATGCAGTGCCACGTGAAGAACACGCCGCACTTCGACCTGTTCACGCCGTGGGCGAAGACCGGTCATGCGGAGATCTTCACGGACAACGTGAACAACACCGCACCCGATGCGCACTACTCCGCCAACTGCCTCTCCTGCCACGTCGTCGGCTACGACCGCGGCGCGGACAACGGCGGCTTCGACGACGCCCCGGGATTCCAGGCCTTTCTCGACTCCGGAATGCTCACCCATGGCGATCCGCTGAACTGGGAGAAGATCCTCGCCCAGTTCCCGGCCGTCGCCAGGCTCGCCAACATCCAGTGCGAGAACTGCCACGGACCGCACGACAGCCCGGCGCACATGAAGAAGGACGGCTCGCGCAAGACGCTCTCGTCCGATCTCTGTGCCACCTGCCACGGCCGCGCGCCGCGTCACGGACGCTATCAGCAGTGGCAGCTCTCCGGTCACGCCAACCACGAACTGGCAGTGGAAGAAGGCACCAATCCTTCCTGCGCGAAATGCCACAGCGCTCAGGGATTCATCCAGTGGGCGAACAAGGACTTCAGCACGGCGAATCTCACCGTCAACTGGACGACCGAAGAGGTGCACGCGCTGACGTGCGTGACGTGTCATGACCCGCACGACATCGGTACGCAGTCGAAGGAAGGCCATCTCGAGTCGACGGCGACGATGCGCGTCATGGGCGAGACGCCGATGCTGACTTCGGGCTTCAAGGTCACCGACGCAGGGAATGCCGCGATCTGCATGACCTGCCACAACGGCCGACGAGGTCTGCGCAACGACGCGAACTTCAGCATCGCCGATGCCACGCGCGCACCGCACGTCGGTCCGCAGACGGACGTGCTGATGGGTCAGAACATGTACATGGTCCCGGTCGGCAGCGCCGGCTCGCACGGGAAGATCGAGAACAGCTGCGCCATCTGCCACATGCACTCGACCGAGGCCCCGTCGCAGCTCTACACGTCGGAAGTCGGCCTCAATCACACCTTCTACGCCAACCCCGAGATCTGCGGCGAATGCCACACCAAGATCACGCTCGAATCGGTCCAGGGTCCGGTCGAGGCGAAGATGGAATCGCTGAAACACGAGATCGAGACCTACATCAAGTACACGATGCAGGCCCAGATCCGGGGTGGCAATCAGATCGACGTCGGCGGTACGAAGATCAAGGTCGCCACGGACATCGACTCGATCGAGCTCATCGAAAGCCACGGACGCCAGGGCGTTAATGTGAAGCTCACCGGCGGCGGCGAGATCGCGGACGTGAGTCTCGCGTCGGTGAAAGTCGTGCGGCCTGCCGGCACCCCCGTCACCCTGCACACGGTCGCCGACCCGGCCCTCGGCAAGGCGGGCTGGAACTACTTCATGGCCCACAGCGACAAGAGCAAGGGCGTGCACAATCCGGGCTTCGTCAACTCGGCCCTCGACGTCTCGCTCTATGCGATCCGCAACGCGAACGCCGTCGCCGCCGCGGGCGGATTGCCTCCGGGAGTCGTTCCGCCGCAGGTCGGCGGAGGCCTCGGCAATGGCGCAGGCGCGGTGTCGTGCACCACTCCGTACGTTTACTGGACCGAGATCGCCGGACACCTCCCGGGCACCGGCGGCAGCCAGTGGCGGACGGATCTCGTAACCCGCAACCTGGGAACGCAGAACGCGTCACTCAAGTTCGTCTTCCACAAGGCTGACGGCAACATCGAGGGCACCGCATCGGTGGCCGGCAGCAGCCAGAAGGGATTCGAGGACATCGTCGCCACCCTCGGCGCCGAGAACGCCCTCGGAGCTCTGGAGATCTGCTCCGATCAGCCTCTGCTCGTCATGGGCCGCATCTTCAACGATGCCGCGGATGCGGGCACCTACGGACAGAACGTCGACGGCCACGTCGCCGACCTCGGCTACAGCGCCGGCCAGACGGTCAGTCTCATCGGCCTGCGGCAGAAGGCGGGCGTCTATCGCTCCAACATCATCGTGACCAACGGCGGCACCACTGAGGCCCAGGTCTCGATCACCCTGTTCGACGCCGACGGAAACTCTCTGACCACCTACGGCCTGAGCATTCCCGCCGGGCAGGTCATCAACGACACCGAGCCGTTCATGAAGCGGGCCGATCGACCCGATCTCGGCTGGGGCTTCGCCACGGTCACGGTATTGAAGGGAACGAACATCCGGACGATGGGCTCCCTCATCGACGCACGGACGAACGATCCGACCACCGTTCCGCCGAAGCAGTAGTCAATCCATCTCGCCCGGAGGGCGGCAGCGCGGCTGCCGCCCTCCGGTTTCTGAAATACCCATCAATTCACATTGATCGCGGAGTACGCCGCTGCAACGGCATTGCGTTGCGTCGACGTCGATCCGTAGAGATCGGCCGCCGCCTTCAACGCCGCCTGGCGCGCACCCGCGTAGTTCGTCGACGAGGTCATGTAGACCGTCAGCGTGCGGTACCAGATTCTCTCCGCCGCGCTTCTGCCGATTCCGGTCACCGTATTTCCATTGCACGCGCTCGTGCCGCCCTGGGCCAGAAGATAGAACATGTGATTGTTCGGGCCGGACGAGTAGTGCACGTTCAGGTTCCCGATCCCGCTGTACCAGCAGTTCTGGCTCTTCCCATCCAGCGACGGATGATGCATGTAGCGCAGAGCCGACGGCGAGGAGAGGTTCTTCCAGGTCCTGTTCGTGTTCCAGTTCGAAGGCCGGATCCTCTCGCCGATCAGATAGTCGGGCACGTCAACGGTGCTGTTTACGTAATACTCGACCATCGTTCCGAAGATGTCCGAGGTCGACTCGTTGAGACCGCCGGACTCTCCCGAATACGTGAGATTGGCGCTGCTCCGGGTCACCCCGTGCGCCATCTCATGGCCGCCGACGTCGATCGAAACGAGAGGCAGGAATCCGGTCGAGCCCCCCGGCGTGCCCGAGCCGTCGCCATAGGTCATGCAGAAGCAGCTGGCATTCCAGAAGGCGTTGTCGTAGTTGTTGCCATAGTGCACCCGTGAGTACGTGCGCGAGCCGCTTCCGTTGATTCCGTTCCGCCCGTGGACGTTCTGGAAGTAGCCCCACGAGGCCATCATCGCGTGGTGCGCGTCGGCCCCGCTCGTCGCGCGATTGGTTCCGTCGACCACGTTGTCGCCGAAGGTGTTCGACGTGCTCCGGAACGTGGTGCACGACGAGCTCCCGTTGTTCATGTCGCAGGTGTAGCTGTTGTTCTTCGCCGTGTCGCGAAGATAGTAGTAGCTGCTCACGAGATCCAGGTTGATGCTCCGGTTGCCGAGGTATTGCGTGCGGCCGGTTCCGGTTGCGGCGGTCGTTTCCAGGGAGTCGAACGACCAGACCACCTCACCGGTTCGCGCGTCGACGAAGACATCCCATCGCCCAGGATCCTGCGCGTCGTTCTCCACCTCGGCCACGACATGCCACACCAGGCGATCGCTGGCGCTACGCTCTCCCCGCGGGAGGATCTCCAGCGAGGCCGTCGTGGCGACGCCGCCGAGGGCGGCCACTCCGGCGAGAGCCTTCGCGATCGCGGTGGCCTCCGAGATCGCGGGCGTCGTGCTCACCTTCAGATTGCCGCGGATCGCATTGGTGACCGCGGCGACGCGGCCTTGCGCGTCCAGATGGCTGATCGCCTCGCCCTCGAACACCCGCACGCCCTGATGGTACTGATCGAGGCGAACGTGAGTCTGTCCGAGGGCATCAGTGAGAACGCTCCGGGCTTTCAGCTCCGCCCTCGGATTCGCCAACCCGTACGCAAAGGCGTTGGCGTTGAAATGCGCCATCGAGGCATCGAAAGCGCGCGCATCTGCGTTGGCGTTCTGCGCGAACGCCGGGACCCCACCCAGGAAGAGGATTGCGACGACGACCAGATATTTTCTCATTTCCATTCCTCCGTCAATTTCAGAGCACCCGGGGTGTCCGCATAGGCACGCGCTGCGCCGAAAACGGATGTCGTTGATTCGATGCTTGTTAGCTCCCGCGGCGACCGTCGTCATGGTCAATAAGTGACCGAATTCCAGACAAAATCGTCTATTACGCGGGTCAGACGATGCCTCGATGGGTCGCCACGCGACCCGCTGTCCGGCGTTCGAGAAAACCTGGACGTCCGGCCTACCTCCATATAGACTGCGCGCACTCAAGACACCTTTGCGACACGGACTTCGTGCCCGGTCTGTGCGTCGCTTCCGATCAATCAGAAGGAGGACGTGTATGTTGAAGTCTGTCCGAAGTGTTCCATTGCTAGGAATGTTGCTGTTGTGTGTGGCGGCGAGCAGTCTGTCGGCGCAGGTCTATCACGCGCCCGAGACCGACGCCGATGCCGGCAAAGCCGGAATGGTGGTCGCGATCGACGCCGTGACGGGCGAGCTGCGGGAACCGACCGCGAAGGAGGCTGCCGCGTTGAGAGCGGCCGCTCCCCCTGCGCCGGCACGGGAGCTCAAGATCACCCGCACCTCGAGCGGGATGGTCATGATCGAGCTCGATGAGAGCTTCCTCGATTACTACACCGTCCGCATCGGCGACGACGGACGCCTGCACACGGCCTGCGTGGGCGCCGAGGAGGTGGATACGATCCTCCGCCTTCCCGTGCGAGCCACTCCTCTGATGGAGGAGAAATAGTCATGAGCCAGCGCACGAATGCCATCCGCTTCCTCACCTGTGTGGCCCTCGCGTCCCTGCTCGCACTGCCCCTCTTCGGAGCGGCGACGATCACGATCGTGAACGGGAATGACCCTGGCGTCGGGTTCAACGATCCGACGCCGAAGGCTCCCATCGGCGGGAACCCCGGCACGACGGTCGGGCAGCAGCGCCTGATCGCCTTTCAGCACGCCGCGAACATCTGGGGCTCGACCCTCGACAGCAATGTGCAGATCCTGGTCTTTGCCCGCTTCATCCCCCAGACCTGCACGGCAACGTCGGCCGTCCTCGGCAGCGCCGGCACGACCTTCATCTTCCGCGACTTCGGCTCGGTCGGCCTCTTCCCGGGCAGCGAGTTCGCGAACACCTGGTATCACTCCTCCCTCGCCGACAAGCGAGCGGGAGCGGATCTGAATCCGGGCGGGAACGACATCAACGCGAACTTCAACTCGAACCTCAACGGCAATCCGGCCTGCCTCGGAGGGCGCGGCTGGTACCTCGGTCTCGACGCCAACCACGGGACGGACATCGATCTCATCGCCGTCGTCCTCCACGAGCTCGGACACGGCCTGGGATTCTCCCAGTTCGCGAGCGTCACCAGCGGCGCGCAACCGCAGAACTTCACCGACGTCTACGGCCGCCGTCTTCTCGATCTGAGCACCAGCCTGACCTGGGATCAGATGACCAATGCCCAGCGTGCGACGTCGGCGATCAACTCCCGCCGCGTGGTCTGGACCGGCGGACAGGTCACGGCCGCCGTTCCCTCCGTCCTCAACCTCGGAACGCCTCTGCTGCGCGTCAACGCCCCGGGCTCGATCGCCGGGAACTACGCGGTCGGCACCGCGCAATTCGGCGCGCCGCTGAGCTCGCCGGGAGTGACCGGCGATGTGGTCCAGGCATTCGACGTCGATGAGGACGGCGCGGCCGCGGCGTTCACGAGCACGGACGGATGCTCGGCGATCACGAATGCCGTGGCCGGCAACATCGCGCTCGTCGATCGCGGCGGTTGCGGCTTCGTCATCAAGGCGAAAAACGTCCAGGACGCTGGCGCGATCGGACTGATCGTCGCCGACAACGCCGCCGGCGCACCTCCGGCCGGAATGGCCGGCGTCGATCCGACCGTGGTCATCCCCTCGGTGCGCATCACGCTTCCCGACGGAAACACCATCAAGGCGCAGCTCGGCGGCGGCGTGAACGCCACGCTGAGCGTCGACACCACCGTGTTCGCGGGCGCGGATTCCGCGGGCCGGGCATTGATGAACGCTCCCAATCCCGTCCAGCCCGGGTCGTCCATCTCACACTGGGATCCGATCGCATTCCGCAATCAGCTCATGGAGCCCTCGATCAACGCGGATCTCACGCACAGCGTTCAGCCGCCGGAGGATCTCACCCTCCCGCTGTTCCGCGACATCGGCTGGTTCCCGGATGCTGATGGCGACGGCCTCGCGGACGACGAGCTCGACGCATGCGTCGGATCCGACCTCAGCCCGACCGTCGTCATCGACGGCTGCGATACCGGCGTCGCCAATCCGTTGTTCGACACCGGCTGCACGATCTCGGATCTCATTCAGAATTGCGCGGATGGCGCCAGCAACCACGGCAAGTTCGTGAGCTGTGTCGCCCACCTCACGAACTCCCTCAAGAAGCAGGGCGTGATCACCGGTGCCCAGAAAGGCGCGATCCAGAGCTGCGCCGCGGGCTCTTCCCTCCCATAGGACGTCTCTCGCGCAGACGCCGATCAGCCCTCTCCCCGGACACGGGGAGAGGGCTTTTTGCTTCAGATCTTCAACCTGGACGCTGAAAGCGGGAAGGACGATCGACACGACAGGCGACTGCATCTGCATGTTGTTCCTTAAGCCTCACCGGGGAGCTCGATGGAGACGAATCACGAAGCCTGGCAAAGTCCTAGTCGTCTTTCAATTTTGAATTTGTGGGTCGAGGCCACGGAGCGCTCACCCATAAACTCAAAATTGAAAGACGACTAGGAGTGATGCGGTTCGCGGTTCATCGCTCGCCGGTCGGCTCAAGAGACGGGTTCGGCCGTACTCCCTCCGACACTCGTCGGGTCAGGGTACGCTCGCCTTGACACCACTCTGCCGAGTCGTCGACACGGCGCTCCTCGAGTACGACGTAGGAATCCGCCTGAATCTCGGTGACTCGTAGGCGAAAGCGCCCCGCGTCTGGCTCGGTGCGGTTCAGCAGGATGTCCGGGCCATCCCGCTCCCACTGGTATGTAGCCGTCTTTCCGTTGCTCAGCACGAAGTGTTCGATCCACGTGCCCACGTCGTTCAAGTACGCCAGTGAGCGAAACGTGAACGTCCCGTCCGAGCTCACAAAGGCCTGGATGAAGGCGCATCCACCCGCTTCCAGAGACGACGTGAGCTCTCCTTCGAACACGAGACCCGTTGGTGCCACCGTGAACTCGTGCCAGGTACCCAACAACGGTGTCGGAAGCTCGTGCGCACCCGAGCGACACGCTGCTCCCTGAGCCAACGCGTCCGTCGGCATATGGACGATGGCAAGCAGGAGCAGGAGCCCTGCCGATACGCGTGGCCTCATCTCCCCTCCGGTTCCTCGGTTAGGGGCACCCCCGCCGGGCGGTGCCACATACGTGAACGGCCAAGCCTCGGATGGTAGTAGGACTCGACCCCCGAGGAGCCGGCAACAGCCGGAGAGAGAGAGATTGAACGCGTGGCAACGGACCACTTGAACAGAGTCAAGGCGGTGTCAATCATCAACGTCCGGCGAGCTACCAATGGCTAGTGTACTGGTGCCCGCAGTTCTCACACAGTTCCGAACCATAGCTCTTTTTGAATCCTCGGCACGGACACCCCGAAACAGAACAGGCGCCCCACCCCATATTCACTCCATGCTTCGACGCGGTTCTGATCGGAGGCACCGCAAGGGAGAGCATGATCATGCTGGAGGAATCAGACTCGCCACACGTCCTATTCTGTGCTGACTGCAGAAGCATTGTACCCCCTTCTCGTTGATCAAAGGTTTGTCGGTGTTTGGGCGGCAACTACGTCGGCCCCCTCTCCTCATGGTCGACAGGTTTGCGTTTGCTGCTCACTTCCGACGTTCCACCGACCGTCTCGGCCGTCCCCACGTCGAGGAGTACCTGCTCTTCATTCGCGACGTGAAGAAGGTCTCGTACTGCTGGTGGAACCAGTCCGTCTGTGCCGGGTCCGCTACGAACCCGCACGCGGAAAGAATACCGCACTCGGGACTCGAGTCACCAAGTGTGTTCGCGTTCCCTCTTTGATTCCCATCTTCTGGGATACGGATCGTGGCATGGCGGCTCCTCAGGACTCCTCGGGGTCTTTCGCGGTAGCGTTTGAGACACGTTCGGCTTGAATGAGCTGTTCAGGCGCACCTGACCGCTCATGCTGCAGGATGTTGACGAGCTTGTCCAATGGATCCCGGATATAGAACCGACGAACCCCCCAAGGCTCACTGACCGGACCGTACTCGATAGGAATGCCGGAATCTGTTGCTCTCCGAAGGACCTCCGCAAGATCGTCCACCTCTATAGAAAGGTCTGGAACAGGCGTGTCCGCGCCACCTTGACTGGCGAAACTGATTTGCACCGTCATTGTTGATGCTGAGCCGTACGTGCGGAGCCAGCCATGATCCATGACGATATCCAGGCCAAGAATCTCACGATAGAAAAAATCGACCACTTGAATGTCGTCGGTTGCGATATTGGCGACGATCCGCAGGACTTTCACTTCACTCACCCCACGACACTAGTGTCCTATCGCTTCGCCTTGTACCACACCTCCGCAAACCTCCTGTCCCTCACCGATCGCGCGTGCGACAGGGATAGGCGCAACGCAAATTTCGCCCACCACCAGAACCCTTGGCCGATGCCGCGCCGGCCCGAGGTGCTGAAAGGGTGCTCGTGCAGGATGAGGAACTTCCGCCCGCGGGACGCACCGTATTTCTTACGGACGGACGGGTGGTCATCATCGGCTCGATGCGCGGCAAGCGCGTCGCCGACGCGCACGATCTGATGGAAGCGAGCGAGCACTTCGGCAAGATCGTGCTGCGAGTTCAGTAGGGTCAGACCTGGAAACTCTACTTAACGGATGGGCCGTGGAGCGTTAAGTAGAGTTTCCAGGTCTGACCCTACTGAACTCAGTGCCGCACGGCACGTCGCCGCGGCATCGTCGGCGGCGGCGGCGTCGCCGCCACCGTCGCGGGAACCTCGATGCGCGGCGTGGTGAGACCGTTGCGCGTGTCGAGGACCGGTTTGCCGCTGTCTTGCAGAACGGTCCGGATCGAATCCGACGGTAGCGCCCGGCCGCCCACGTGCTTCATCAGTGCGATGAGTCCCGCCACGTGCGGCGCGGCCATCGACGTGCCGGAGAATGTGACCGTGCCTCCGCCGCGCGCGGTGGAAGTGATCGCGACGCCGGGCGCGAGCAGGTCGAGGGAGGGGCTGCTGTTCGTGAACGACGCCACGTCATCACTCGTGTCGAACGTCGCGCCCACGCCGAGGACCTCGGCCATGCAGGCCGGCAACCACATGCTGGTGGTATCGCCGTTGTTGCCGCTCGACGCCGCGATCAGCACCCCGCGGGCCCGGAGTCGCTCGATCACCGGCTGCATTCCCAAGGCGATTGCGGACGGGCCGCAGGTCTCGTCAGTGAATCGTGCATCCGAACCGAGACTCATGTTGATCGCGTCCACGTCCAGGCGGTGGTCCGCGATCCATTCCAGGGCGCGATAGATCTGCGTGAAGGTGCGGAAGCGGTTCGCCGAGTCGAGCACCTTCACCGCGACGATGTTCGTTGCCGGTGCAACGCCGAGGACGATCCCCGCTACGTGCGTCCCGTGCCCCTGGTCGTCCTCGGCCGAGCCTGGACCGGTGCGGATGATGTCGGCGGACGGACAGCAGCCGGTGCCGTCGAGGTTGTCGCAGAAGCAGGCCTCGCCGGCGATGCGTCCGGCGAACGCGGGATGGTCGGTGTCGATGCCGCTGTCGAGCACCGCCACGGTCGTCCCGCGCCCATCGATACCCTGCGGGTGCACCAGATCCGCCCCGATCCACGGAAGGCTCTGCGCCAGTCCGCCGCTGCCTCCCGTGTCGATGGCCAAGGCGCGCACGCTTGGATCGGCGCGAAGCGCCTCGAGGTCGTCGCGGTCGATCTCGGCCGCGAATGCCGGACCGTCGCCCCACGGCTCGACGTCGCTCGCGCGCTCGAGGGCGGAGATGACGTCCGCGCGGAGAGCATTGTGCGCGGGCTGCTGCGTCACGACGACGACGCGTACGCGGTCGGCGAGAAGAGGAAGGGCGAGAAGCAGGACGAGGATCAGTCTCATATGTGGAGTGGCGAGGCAGCGCCTCCGCTTTCCGATGCCGGCAGAATCGCAGCACTCGCCACGCATCGCAAGCGGAGCCTGCCTCCGCCATTCAGCCCGCGTAGCGCGTAGAGGGCGAAAGAGTCGTCCTGTCGCCCGCTACGCGGGCTGGACTCCAACGGGCGCAATTCCCCCGGCTGAAGCCGAGGGCTACTCCCTGTAGCCCGCTACGCGGGCATTGGGCAACACGCCCTGAAGCCGGGGGCGCGAGCGCTCACAACGAGCAACCCCCGGTGGAGGCGGCATGGATCCTGTGCCGCGTCAGCGGCACTGGAGCGCGCGAACATCGCCATGGTCGAAGATCCAGAAGAAGTTCGCGCCACTTCACGGCGGCGTAGACCGTACGGCCCAGACCTCGGAAGCGCAAACTCCAGGGGCGCGGAGGCGTTGCCGCCTCGCCGCACATCAGCAGAGAAAGTACAGCCCCACTTTCAGGTCGATCAGCACGCCCGCCTCGGCCTTCTCGCGCAGAAACGCGCGCAGGCGCGGGCGGGGAATCAGGTGCACGGAGATGTCCTCGCCGCCCACGCCGCCGCCCTTCCCCGTCCGCCGGACACCGTGCGCCCGGTAGAGACTCACGATCTCCGAGGTGATCCCCGGCGAGGTCGGGCCGCGGAAGAGCAGCTCGACCGAGTCGCAGGTGTACCCGGCTTCCTCTTCGAGCTCCTTCCGCGCGGTCTCCGCGCCGTCCGTGTTCGGCTCCTCGTCGCCGATGAGTCCCGCGGGAAAGTCGATGACACGCGCGTTCAGCGGCCGCCGGAACTGCTCGGTGAGAATGACCTCACCGTCGTCCGTCTCCGCCACCACCGCCGCGGCTTCCTTGCCTTTCTTCCGCTCGACGTACTGCCAGCGGTCGCGCTCGATGACGTAGAGGTGGTCGCCTTCGAAGACTGTCTTCATATGGATAGTTGCCAGTGGCCGGTAGCCAGTAGCCAGTAGCCAGTGAGCACTCGCCCCGAGCTTCGCAAGAGCGATACCGCCCTGGCAACTGGCCACTGGCTACTGGCCACTAAAACAGCGTTGCCTGCGCGGTTCGTCTGCGAAACGCCGCCGTCGACAGCTCGCGATCGTCCTCGTTGAGCGAGAGCTTCCGGCACGTGACGTCGAAGAGCGCTTCCATCTGGTCGGCGAAGATGCCGGTGCCGCGGCCGCGAACGCCCCATTTTGCGTCGTAGAGTTTTCCGTCGCGGAGCTCGCGGACCCGGCTGAGAACTTTCTCCTTCCGATCGGGAAAGTGCTCCGTCAGCCACTGCTCGAAGAGCGGCGCGACGGCCCAGGGGAGACGAAGCGCGACGTAGCCGGCCCAGCGCGCGCCGGCGTTCTTCGCCGCGGCGAGGATGGCCGGCATCTCGTGATCGGTGAGCGCCGGAATCACCGGCGCAACCATCACGCCCACAGGTACACCCGCCGAAGCGAGCATCGCGATCGCCTCGAGGCGCAGGTCGGGCGTCGACGTGCGGGGCTCCATCGTCCGCTGCAGAGAGTGGTCGAGCGTCGTGATCGAGACGAACACCCGCGCGGCGTTGTCCTTCGCGAGATCCGCCAGCAGATCGGCGTCGCGCGTGACGAGGTGGTTCTTCGTGATCACGGCGACCGGATTACGAAAGTCCGCGAGGACGGCCAGGCAGGCGCGTGTGATGCCGAGGCGCTTCTCGATCGGCTGATACGGATCGGTCACTCCGCTGATGGCAAGCACCTTCGGCTTCCACTTCTTCGCGTTCAGCTCCTCCCACAGCAGCCTGGGCGCGTCCTCCTTCACCAGGATGCGCGTCTCGAAATCGAGACCCGCGGACATGCCGAGGTATTCGTGAGTCGGTCGCGCGTAACAGTAGATGCAGCCATGCTCGCAGCCGCGATAGGGATTGATGCTCGCCTCGAAGCCGATGTCCGGGCTGTCGTTGGTGGCGATGATCGTGCGCGTCGGGTCGCGCAGATAGATCGTGCGCGGCGACGAATCATCGGGCGGCGCCTCGTCGTCTCGAATGTACTCGAGCGTCTCGAAACGGTTCTGCGGATTCCAGGTGGCGCCGCGGCCTTTCATTGTGGTCGGTTGGCGGTTGGCGGTCGAGAGCCGAATCCGGTTTCCCCGCCAACCGCCAAGCCATGTCCTAAGTCTAAGTCTCAAAGTCTCAAAGTCTCAAAGTCTCAAAGAGTGTTCTTGCCGCCTTCTTTGAGACTTTGAGACTTTGAGACTTTGGAGACTCCCCTCAGATCTTCGCGGCAACCGCAGCGCCGGCGCCATGCGGTCCCGCGCGCGAAAACAAACGGCAACGACGGGTTGACGCCCCTCCGGAAATGCGGTTCACTGCGCCGTCCGCTTCCCCATGCTGCGCGAAGAAAAATCGGAGCGAAGTTGCCGCGCAGTCCTCGATGCCGCGCTGCATCTCTTCTCGCATCAGGGCTATCGCGCCACGACGATGCGCGAGATCGCGGATCGCGCCAAGGTCTCGACCGGAAACGTCTACCACCACTTTCCGGACAAGGAGGCCATCTTCCGGGAGTTGCTCGACGAGTACTTCGCCATCGCTGATACGCAACGTTTCCCATTCCGGCGCGCCCTCTTCGCTGCCGGCCAGTATCCCGACAACATCGAGCAGCTCGGCATCGCCGCGCGAGACAGCATCCGCCAGTTCCGCCAGTACCACCTGCTGATCTACGTCGACGTCATCGAGTTCGGCGGCACGCACATCCAGCAGTTCTACAGCGAGATGGCCGACCGCTTCACCCGTGTCTTCGCCGAGCAGGGCACCCTCGAGGAGATCCAGGCGCGCCTCCGACCAACCGTGTCCGTCACCTCCGCGCTCCTCCTGACCACGCGCATGTTCTTCAACTACTTCTCCGTCGAGATCCTCTTCGGCGTCGACGCACCGTTCGGGAAGGACTCGAAGGAAGTCGTCGAGGAGATCGCGGACATCATTCGCAACGGGGTCTGCGCGCGCTGACTCTCGGTTGCCAGTAGCCAGTGGCCAGTTGCCGAGGGGCTGCAGCGCAAGCGCGAAACATCTTTGGCGACAGACCATGGCTACTGGCTACCGACCATCGGCTACTGGCCGCTGGAACCAGCGACCTGGCAACTGGCTACTGGCCACTGGCTACTGGCTACTGGCCACTGGCTACTGGCAACTGGCCACTGGCCACCGGCTACTGGCAACCGGCTACTGGCAACTGGTAACGTCCGCTCATGCGACTTGCGCTAGCGCTCCTGCTCACCGCCACCACAGCCTTCGCGCAGACCGACCAGACGTACACCGACGAGATCCGCAAGCAGACCACCGAGCCTCGGTTCATGACCGAGCTCGTCGATCACCTCCCCGCATCCGAGTCCGTTCCGTCGCCGCTGGAGTTTCATGGCTACATCGCCGGCGCCGAGGGGAAGCTCACGTACGCCGAAGACGTGTACCGCTACATGCGTGCGCTCGAGGCGTCGTCGCCGCGGGTGAAGGTGTTCTCGATCGGTCAAACCGAGGAGGGACGCGAGTTCATCGTCGTGGCCGTGGCGAATGAAGAGACCATCGCCAACCTCGATCGCTACGCAGACATCACCCGCAAGCTCGCCGATCCCCGGAAGATCAGCGAGGACGAGGCGCGGGCGCTGATCGCACAGGGCAAGCCGTTCTACTACGCCACCGGCGCGATGCACTCGGGGGAAACCGGCAGCCCGGAGATGCTGATGGAGCTGGCCTTCCGCCTCGCGGTCGAGGAAACGCCGTTCATCCGGTCCATCCGCGACAACGTCATCACCCTCATCACCCCCGTCCTCGAGGTCGACGGCCGCAACCGGCAGGTCGACCTCTGGCACTACCGCGTGGCGAATCCGACCCTGCCGACGCCGCCTCTGGTGTACTGGGGCAAATACGTCGCGCACGACAACAACCGCGACCAGATCGGCATGGCCCTCGCGCTCAGCAGGAATGCGATGAAGGTCTACGACCGCTTCCATCCCCAGGTCCTGCACGATCTCCACGAGTCCGTGCCGTTTCTCTACATCTCCACCGGCACGGGGCCGTTCAACCCCGCGCTCGATCCGCTGATGATCGACGAGTGGCATCGCATGGCCTTCCATGAGATGGACGAGCTCACGCGCCGCGGCATGCCCGGCGTCTGGCTCCACGGCTTCTGGGACGGGTGGGCGCCCAATTACATGTTCTGGCTCGGCGCGGGACGCAGCACGATCGCGCGCTTCTACGAGACCTTCGGCAATCGTTGGCCGACGACGGAGAAGCGCATCGTCCGCGGCGCGAGCGAGCGCGCGTGGTATCGCCAGAACCCGGCCCTCCCCGAGGTGCAGTGGTCGCTGCGGAACAACATCAACTACCAGCAGAGCGCGCTGCTCTTCGCGCTGCACGACATGGCCTCGAACCGCGAGCGCTTCCTCGAGCGCTACTGGACGATGAGCAGGCGCGCGGTCGCGAAGGCCACGAACGAAGGTCCTGCCGCCTGGGTCATCGATGGTGCGCAGAAACGTCAGGGCCAGCTCCACGAGCTGCTGACGCTCCTCGACCGGCACGGCATCGAGGTCCATGTCGCGGACGAAGCGTTCTCGATGATGACGAACTGGCCCCCTGTCGTCAGGGCGCAGGACGCAGGGGACAAGGCGCAGGAGAAGGACGCGAAGGAGAAGAAGGACGCGAAAGAGCCGAAGAAGCCGGAGCCGGTGAAGTTCGCGAAGGGCTCGTACATCGTCCGCATGGACCAGCCGTACTCACGCCTCGCGGACACGCTGCTCGACGTGCAGTACGTCCGCGGCGACGAGCGGGTCTACGACGACACCGGCTGGACGCTGGGCTATCTCTTCAACGTGGAAGTGACGCGCGTCGCGAACCCGGACGTGCTGAAGGTGAAGATGCGGCCGCGCACCGCTCCCTCGTCCGCGCCGGTGGTCAAAGAGAACCACGCCGAGGTCGCGTTCGTGCGGCAGCGGTTCGCCGATCCCGCGGCGAGAAAGCCGCGCATCGCACTGATGCACTCCTGGTTCTCCACGCAGAACGAGGGCTGGTGGCGGCTCGCGCTGGAGTCGATGAACGTTCCCTACGACTACGTCTCCACGCAGGACGTTTCCGCGATGACGAGCCTGCGCGAGAAGTACGACGCGATCCTCTTCCCGCCGATCGGCGGTCAGGTCACTCCTCAGGACATCGTCAACGGCTACGCCCCCGGCCCGCCGCTGCCCTGGAAGAAGACCGCCCTCACCCCGAACCTCGGCGTCGACGAAACCGACGACATGCGTCCCGGCCTCGGCCTGACCGGAGTGCAGAATCTTCTGCAGTTCGTCGAGGATGGCGGCCTCCTCATCACCGCGCGCGATACGTCCGTCTGGGCGGTCGAGTACGGCCTCGCCCGCTGGGTCCGGGTCGTCGACACGAACAAGCTCAAAGCGCCGGGGACCATCGTGCGCGGCAAGATCGCTGACAAGACCCATCCCATCGCCAAGGGCTACGACGAGACCCTGCCGCTCTATTTCTCCGGCGGGCCGGTCTTCAGAGTCGGCTTCCGCGAGGAGCGCACGCGGGATTCGCGTCCCAGCGGCCGGGGTGGCAAAGACGATCCCGACATCCCCCAGGGTCGCCCGTTCGTCCCCGCCCCCGAGCGCGCAAAGCCCGCCCCCGGGGAAGAAGGATTCCAGCTCCCCGAAGACGCGCCGTGGGGCGTGGAGGCGTACTTCCCGCGCCCCGAGGATCGCCCGCGCGTGGTGGTGTCGTTCGCGGAGAAAGATCTATTGCTCTCCGGCATGCTCGAGGGTGCCGACGAGATCTCAGGCAAACCGGCTGTGATCGATGTCCCCCGCGGCAAGGGCCACGTGATCCTGATGTCGACGAATCCCATGTGGCGGATGAACACGTCGGGCCTCTACGCGCTGGTCATGAACGCGGTGGTGGAGATGTGTGAGGAGTGCGAAGGCAAGGCGCCCGCCGTGGAATGACGCCAGGCGCCGCCGGGTACCCCCTTGTCGCGTCTCCCGCGCAACCAAGCACGCGAAGCGCAAACCCAGGCAGAGCCCGTGGCGAACCCACGGGCAGAACCCGGGCAGAACCCCATATTCACGACCCAGCTCATCCTTCAGCTTCATCCTCCCTTCCGTTTCGACCTTCCAACCCTCCGACCTTCCAACCTTCGGAGCCGGCGGTCCGGGAATTGCTCGCTCCATCCCCGCAGCGCTATATTCGTGCGATCGGAGGGCGGTCATGGACACGCAGAACATCACAGAGGTGCCGCAGGCGATCTATTCGCCGGCACGCGTTTCGGCCGACCAGTTCGTCGACGGCATCCGCAGACTCTCCGAGGGGCTGATCACCAAGCAGAAGATCTACGACTATCTCGTCGCCTACGAGATCCGCGCCGACGAGCTCGAGAAATACACGCAATGGCTGCCGGACCGGCACACGCGCAACAAGATCTTCCGCAACGACATGATCGAAGTGATGCTGATCTGCTGGCCCGCCGGTGCGGTCACGCCGCTGCATACACACAACGGCCAGCTCGGCTGGATGACCATGATCGAAGGGAAGCTGCTGGTCGAGAACTACCGGAAGGTCCATTGCAACCGGCCTGAGAACGAGCAGGTGGTCGGCCTCGACTGTCTCGCCGGCGCGACGAAGATCGAGATGCAGCACCTGCAGAACGAGATGGCCATCCCCGGCGGCCCCCTGAACACGGTCGACAAGACCCAGACCATCCACCGCATCCGCAACCTCGCCGAGTGGAACGCCCGCGCCGTCAGCATGCACGTCTACTCCCGTCCCATCGACTCCTGCGTCGTCTTCGACATGGAAGCCCAGCGGTGCTACCGGCGGGACCTCAAGTACGACAACGAGTTTTGAAGGCCGGGGTCGGAAGGATGAAGGATGAATCTTCATCCCTTCCGACCTTCATCCTTTCCGACCTTCCGACCTTCATCCTTCATCCTTTCTGGATATGATCCGGGCATGAGCCTGATCGAAACACTCTCGCAAGAACTCGAGACCATGAGCGCGGCCGGCACGCTCAAGCACGAGCTGGCCTTGAAGGGGCCTCAGGGCCCGGTAGTCGAGGTCGAGGACATCGGCGAGGTGATCATGCTCACCTCGAACAACTATCTCGGCCTGGCCAACCATCCGGCCATCGTCGAGGCGGCCGAGAAGGCGGAGCGCGACTTCGGGTACGGCCTCGCCTCCGTCCGCTTCATCTGCGGCACGCAGACGATCCACCGCCAGCTCGAAGCGAAAATCGCAGAGTTCTTTGAGACCGAGGACACGATTCTCTACGGCTCCTGCTGGAACGCGAACGAAGGGCTGTTCCAGACCGTCACTACCGAAGAGGACGCGATCATCTCGGACGAGCTCAATCACGCCTCGATCATCGACGGCGTCCGTCTGGCGAAGGCGCGGAAGGAGCGCTACAAGAACCGCGACCTCGACGATCTCCGCCGCGCGCTCGAGGCGACGAAGGACGCACGCAACCGCCTCGTGATGACCGACGGCGTCTTCTCGATGGAGGGCTCGCTCGCGCCGTTGCCGGAGCTGATCGAGATCACCCGGGAATCCGGCGCATTTTTCGTCGTCGACGAGTCCCACGGAACCGGCGTCCTCGGCAAAACGGGACGCGGCACGGCCGAGGAGCTGGGCGTGTTCGGGAAGATCGATGCCTACACGTCGACCCTCGGGAAGGCCCTCGGCGGGTCGCACGGCGGGTTCACGACCGGGCCGAAGATCCTCGTCGAATACCTCCGCCAGAAGTCGCGGCCGTATCTCTTCTCCAACACGCTGCCGCCCGCGGTGGTCATGGGCTCCCTCGCCGCGCTCGAGCTCATTCAGAAAGACACGAGCTTCATGGATCGCCTGCATGAGAACACGCGCTACTTCCGCGAGCAGCTCACGGCGAAGGGCGTGAAAGTCCGCGAGGGCATCCACCCGATCGTGCCGATCCTCATCGGCGACACGGCGAAGGCGATCGCAATGTCGAGAGAGCTCCTGCGCCGCGGCGTCTACGTGTCCGGATTCGGGTTCCCGGTCGTGCCCCAGGGGCAGGCGCGCCTGCGCTGCCAGATCAGCGCCGCCCACACCCGCGAGCACCTCGACCGCGCCATCGCGGCGATCGTGGACGTGGCGAAGGCGTAACGCCCCCCTCCGGCAAAGCGCGCGTCGTTTGGAGTGCGGAGGCAACGCCTCCGCTTTCGATACCGTGGCAAGGACGGTAACGCTGCGCTCTTGGCGGTGCGTTCGCTTTCCGATGACCGCGGCGAAAACGGCAACGTAGCGCTCTTGGCGTGCGAATCGGAAAGCGGAGGCGTTGCCTCCGCACTCCACAGCGCGGTCTGGTGCCGGCGCGTCGCCGGCACCAGGCGCAGCGTTACGTTCGCATCTTCATGGCGGCGGCAATCGCGAGCATCGCTGCGAGCAGCATCAGTCCCCACTCCGACGCCGTCGGAATCGCCGCGACCTCCGCAGACGCGACCGGGATGGGCGCGGTCGTCGACGAATCCGTGTCTCCCTCGGTCGAGGTCACGCTCGCCGTGTTGGCGATCGTGCCGCTCGTCGCGGTCACCTGCGCGGTGAGCGTGATCGTCGCGCTTCCGCCGTTGATGATCGTCCCGAGGTTGCAGGTGACGGGGTCCGACGCGTTGCACGTGCCCTGCGACGGTGTGGCCGAGACGAACGCGAGGCCTGCGGGGAGATCGTCCGTGACGACGACGTTCGTCGCGTCCGATGGTCCGGCATTCGTCACGGTGATGGTGTAGCTCAGAGTGCCGCCCGGCGTCGCCGTCGTGGCAGTGGTGGTCTTCGTGATCTCGATGTCCGCCTCGGGCGCCGTGACCGCAACCGCGCCCGTCGAGCCGCTCGAGTTGCCGGCGTTCCCGTCGGGACCCGAATGCGAGGCCGACGCGCTGTTGACGATGCTTCCGGTTGCGCCCGATGCGACGCTCGCGACGAGTGTGAATGTCGCCGTTGCGCCGCTCGCGAGCGTGGCCGCGGTGCAGGTGACCGTGCCGTTCGCGCCGACGGCCGGTGTCGTGCAGGACCATCCGGCGGGAGTCGCGATCGACTGGAACATCAGCGAGGCCGGAAGCACGTCGGTCATCTCCACGCTCGCCGCGGGGTCGGGGCCGGCGTTCATGACCGAGATCGTGTAGCTGATCGAACCTCCCGGGCTGGCAGAGGTCACGCCGGTTGTTTTCGTGACCGAGAGATCGGCGTTCCCGGCGACCGTCACGCCGCTCGATGCGCCGCCGTTGTTCCCGGCATTCGGATCGTCGTTGGCGCCGGAGACCGTGGCGCTGTTCGGGATCGAGCCGGTGGCGTTCGGAGCCACGGTCGTGACGAGCGTAAACTCCGCCGTTGCACCGTTCGCGAGCGTTGCCGCGGTGCAGGTGATCGTGCCGTTCGCGCCCACCGCCGGCGTCGTGCAGGACCAGCCGGCCGGCGCCGTCAGTGACTGGAAGAGGAGTGCCGCGTGCAGGACATCCGTGACCGTGAGGCCGGTTGCGGCGTCCGGGCCGTTGTTGCTCGTCGAGATCGTGTACGTGATCGTGCCGCCCTGGGCCACGGCCGACTCCAGCGTCGACTTCGAGATTGCGAGATCGGACGTCGCGCCGATCCAGGTCGTGAACACCTGCGCGCTGTTGTTGACGAGATTCGGATCCTGCGCGTTGCTGGAGATCGAGAAGCTCGATTGGAGGACACCTCCGGCTCCGGCAGCGACGACCTGCGTCACGAGCTGGAACACCGCGACCCCTCCGTTCGGCAGGGGGTTCAGCGAGCACTGGGTCACCCCGGCCGATCCGATCGGCGGCGTCGTACACGACCAGCCGGCCGGAGCGGTCAGGGACTGAAACGTCAGGCTCGGATGGGGCGAGAAGGTCGCCACCGAGTTGACCCCGTCATCCGGCCCGCTGTTCTCCACGGTGATGTCGAACGTCACCATCCCACCGTTGGCAACCGGATCGGGCGCGTCGGTCGCGGCGATCGACTGGTCCGCGTCGGGCGTCGAGTACTGCGTGGAAACCGTCACGGAGTTATTCGGGTCATTCGTGTCGTCGCCCACACCGTTGACGTTGAAGTTCGTATGGAACGTGGTGTCGTTGATGCCGAAGTATTCGTCTTGTGCGGCAAAGACCACAGTGAAGTTGTCCGTACCGGGTGCGAACGAAGGCCGGCTGCAGGTGAAAGTCGCGTTGAACCAACCCACGTTAGGGAGCGTGCAGTTCCAGCCGGCCGGGAGAGTTGCGGACTGAAAGGTGAGGCTGGGGTTCGGCACGACGTTGAAGTTGACGGTGGTCGCCGTGTCGGGTCCGTCGTTCGTGATCGTTCCGGTATAGGTGACGTTGCCGTCAGGGAAGACGGGGTCGGGGGAGTCTGACGCCGTGACCAGCAGATCGATCTGCGGAGCGTCAACGGTGGTTGTTGCACTCTTCGAGTTGTTCCCGGCATTCGGATCGGGAGTGACGCCCGAGGGAAAGAAGTTGGCGAGGATGTCCTGGTCGGGGAAGTTTGCCAGATAGGCGCCGACCATCACGTTGATGGTGAGGACTTCCGTTGTCCCGGCGGCGAACGAAGGCGTGTTGCACGTCCCGGCGGCACCGGCCCAAAAGCAGGTCCACCCTGCCGGGACGGAATCGGTGGTGTGGGTCACGGCCAGCGGCAGGTTGATGTTGAGACCGCCGTTCGTCGCGGGGTCGGGGCCGTTGTTCCGGATGGTCACGGTGTAGCTGAGCGTCGCGCCCGGCGCCACCGGATCGGGCGAGTCGACGACCGACACGACCTCCTGATCGGCCGACTGAGCGAAAACGACTACGGGCAGAAGCAGGCAAACGAGAACTGCACGACGCAGGATCGTCATCACGAGCAGAAACTCCTCTCTCTATGCCACGGATCGCGCAAGACGGCGGGAAAGTCCCTCACGGCGGGTACAATCGGAGCACCGAAAAGTGCTGGGTGCTGCGGGCTGAGTGCTGAGACCCGCCCACGCGGGCTGACTCAGCACCCAGCCCGGAGCACCCAGCACCTCGTCAACTCATGTCCGAGGTCACCCAACTTCTCCGAGAGTGGAGCGGCGGCAGGAAGGAAGCGCGCGACGAGCTCCTCGGCCTCGTGTACGAGCCCCTGCGCGCAATTGCCGGCCGGCACCTCAATCGCGAGCGCGAAGGGCACACCCTGCAGCCGACCGCGCTCGTCAACGAGCTCTATCTGAAGCTCGTCGGCCAGCGCAACGTCGCCTGGAACGATCGCGCTCACTTCTTCGCCGTCGCCGCGCAGGTCATGCGGCGCATTCTCGTGGATCACGCGCGCCGGAAGAAGAGCGACAAGCGCGGAGGTGACCTGATCCCGGTGACGATCGGCGCCGCACTGGACCTCGCGGCCACGGAGACCGTCGACGTCGTCGCGCTCGACGTGGCCCTCGAAAACCTCGAGAAGATCTTCCCGCAGCAGGCACGCGTCGTGGAGCTCCGTTTCTACGCCGGACTCACCATCGACGAAACGGCGTCCGTCCTCGGCGTATCGCCGGCGACGATCAGCCGCGAATGGACCATGGCTCGCGCCTGGCTGCGCCGCGAGCTCGGCGCGCGATGACGGCGTTCTGGGACGAGGTCCGCGATCTCTTCCACGCCGCCTCGGAGGCGCCGCCGCAAGCGCGCGCGGCTCTCCTTGCGGATGCCGACACCGGCGTACGTCGCGAAGTCGAGTCGCTTCTGGCCGCGCACGACGAGCCGGGCGAGTTCCTCGATCGTTCCGTGTGGCAGCTCATCGATGCGAATGAGAACGAGCGCCTGGCCGGCTCGCTCATCGGTCCGTACCGCGTCGTCCGGCCGCTCGGGCAAGGCGGGATGGGGACGGTCTTTCTCGCCGTCCGCGAGGGCAGCGACTTCACCCAGCGCGTGGCCATCAAGCTCGTGCGCGGCGGCGAGACGCTCGTGCAGCGTTTCCGCCAGGAGCGGCAGATCCTCGCCGCCCTCGATCATCCGAACATCGCCCGCCTCGTCGACGGCGGCACGACCGCCGACGGTCTGCCCTACCTGGTCATGGAGTACGTCGATGGGACTCCGATCGACGTGTGCGCGCGTGAGCTCTCGACCGGCGAGAAACTGCGTCTGTTTCTGCAACTCTGCGACGCGGTGCAGTACGCGCATCGCAGCCTCGTCATCCACCGTGACATCAAACCGGGAAACGTGCTCGTCACCGCCGACGGGGCGGCGAAGCTGCTCGACTTCGGCATCGCGAAGCTGGCTTTGCCGGAGACGCGTCCCGACGCGACGGCCACGCGTCTCATGACGCCCGACTACGCGAGTCCCGAACAGCTCCTCGGACGCCAGGTCACGACCGCCACCGATGTCTACTCGCTCGGGGTGCTGCTGTTCGAGATGCTCACCGGCGCGAAGCCATTTGCGGCGGAGACGCGCACGCCGACCACCGAGGCGGCGCGGGCCAGCACGCAGAATCGTGCCCTGCGCGGCGACCTCGACACGATCCTGGCCTGCGCGCTCGACGTCGACCCTTCTCGCCGCTACGGGTCCGTCGAGCGGTTCGCGGACGACGTGCGCCGCCACCTCAGCGGACATCCCGTGCTTGCCCGGCCGGCGACCTTCGTCTACCGCGCCTCGAAGTTCGCCCGGCGCAACAAGCTCGGCGTCGCCGCGGGTGTGGCGGTCGCGGTGGTGACGGCGATCGCCTTCGCCACGACCCTGCATCAGAAGAAGATCGCGGAGCGGAGATTCGACGAGGTGCGCTCGCTGGCGCGGTCCGTGGTCTTCGAGCTTCACGATGCCATCGCGCCGCTGCCGGGATCGACGGCCGCGCGCGAGCTCCTCGTGCGCCGCGCGCTCGTCTATCTCGATACTCTCGCGGCCGAGGCGGCGGACAACGCCGAGCTGCGCGCCGAGCTCGCGGGCGCGTACCTGAAGATCGGCGACGTCCAGGGGCTCCCATATAGCGCGAACCTCGGCGACACCGCGGGCGCGATGACCAGCTATCGCAAGGCGCTGCAGATCGCGGAAGGGACCGACTCGGCCGCGCTCGTGGCCGATCTGCACGATCGCGTCGGCTTCGTCGAGCAACGCGCGTTGCGGTGGGGCGAGGCGCTCATCGCACACGAGCGCGCGCGCAGGATCCGCGCGGCGCTGGCGCCATCGCCCGAGCTGGCCCGGACCTGGACCGCGATCGGCGACTGCCGCTACATCGGTCTCCGCTCGCCGGGGGCGCAGCAGGCCTACGAGGAGGCGCTCCGCGTCCTCGCGGGCCTCCCGCGCTCGCCGGACGTACTCATCGAGACCGGCCGTGCGCACCAGCGCCTGGGCGGCTTCTTCAGCGGCATGATGGTTCGCGATCTCGCGCGCGCGATCCGGCATCACGACGCCGCGCTGCACGCGCTGGAGCAGCGAAGCGCTCTCGATCCCGCAGATGCCGTCGCCCGCCGCAACTACGCCGATCAGATCGTGATGAAGGCCACGGCGCAGAACCTGATGGAGGACGGCGCGGGGGCGCTCGCATCGACGGACCGTGCACTCGCTCTGCTCCATGAGCTCGCCGCGGCCGATGCGAAGAATGTCGAGGCCCGGAAGGACCTCGCCTTCGCCTATGGAGAGCAGGCGATGGCGCTCACGCACCTCGGCCGCATCGACGAAGCGCGCACCGCCTACGCCCGCGCGATCGAGATCCACGAGCAACGGCTGGCCATCGACCCGAAGAGCGAAGAAGACCGCCGCGATATGGGGCGGCTGAAGGGGCAGCTGGCGAAGCTATAGCTCGCCGGAGGCGTGGCCGCTCACTCCACGATCCGCGCGGTTACGCGCTGCGACTTGCGCGTTGAGAGGACTGCCCCGAGATGCCCGTGTAACAGGCAGGACGCCCGCGTAGAGCGTGGTGCCGTAGTGGGCAAAACGCCCGCGTAGCGGGCAAGAGGAAATAGCCCCCGGCTTTCAGCCGGGGGTCTGGAGTTTGGACGTTTCGGCAGGCTCGGGGCTGTGGGCTGGACGTTGGGAGCGGTCAGGTGTAGGCGGCGCGGCGGAGATTTGCGGCGATGGAACCCAGATCGAGCTTCGAGT
>CAZLGP010000135.1:0-3758 GCA_964558905.1 uncultured Thermoanaerobaculia bacterium
TCGCCACCGGCTACCCTCTTTACGCGCCTCCGGCGCAGGTTCCTTAGCCTAAAGTTAACGCCATTGCGGCTTCAGCCGGGGGAATTGCGCCGTTAGAGTCCAGCCCGCGTAGCGGGCGACAGGACGGCTTTTTCGCCCGCTACGCGGGCTGACCAAGGACACCGCGCCCCACCCCCGGCTGTCTCCCCTCAGAAAGCCGGGGGCTATTTTCCTCATGCCCGCTACGCGGGCGTTTGGGCAACAGACCCTGAAGCCGGCCCGCGTAGGGCGCCTGGGCGGGCTGTTGTAGCCCGCCAACTGCGGAGCGCCGGCTTCCAGGCGGCATGCCGGCCGGAAGCCGGCGTAGCGGCCGGCAAGATGCCGGCGCTCCGCGGGACCACTCCAGCGGCGGCTGCTCCGGGAACAGCACGACGTCCTTCGCGCGCACCTCGGTGCGGTACTTGGCCACGTCCTCGGCGAACAGCTTGTTGAAGTCCGCCAACACCGAACGAAGCAGCGCCTCCGCCCGCTCGAGGTACGCGAGCTGGGCCGCGGTTGGCGTGTCCCACGAGGACTGGAGCGAGAACAGCGGGTAGTTGATCTTCGACAGCACGTCGGTGTCCGCGACGATGCCTTTCGTTTTCGGCGGGACCCAGAGGCGCTTCTCCATCTCGTCGAGGCGTTTTTTGAGCTCCGCGCCGGACTTCACGAGCGGGTCGGGGGTCTTGTCCGCGGCGGTGTCATCCTTCTTCAGCTTCGACGACACGGAGTCGATGTCCGCACGCGTTTTCTGGATGCGCTCGATCGCCGACGTCACGGTCTCGGCCAGTCTGCCCGCGCGCATGATCGTGTCGAACTTCGCCTGGCGCTGGTCGGGCGTCACGTCGGTACGCGGATCGGCGAGCACGCGCACGGTCTGCTTCGCCTCGTGGTCCTTGTACTTGATGGTGACGGTGTACGTGCCGGGGAGGATCTCCGGTCCGGTGCGCGGGCGAAACTCGTTCGGCTCTTCACCCGGCACCGTCGGACGCTTGAACGCATCGCGACGCAGGTCCCACGCCGTCCGGTTCACGCCGAGCTTCGCCGGTCCCTTGAATTTGCGGATGACGGTCCCGCTCGCGTCGGCGACTTCGATGTCGACCTCGGGGCCTTTGTCGGAGTCTCGGGGCGCGGGTGCCGTCGCGGGTTTCTCGACATCCTTCGGGACATCGACGATCGGCTCGCCGGTCTCGGTGACGAGCGACTTCTGCGCGGCGTCGCGCTCCTTCTGCTTCCGCTCGCGCTCCTTGTCGTCGACCGGGTGCGGGAGGCCGGCGACGTTGAGCGAATAGGTGAGGAGCGCGCCGTACGGCCTGTTCTCCGCGCGGAATTCGCCATCGCCGAGAAAACGGCCGCCCTTCTTCTGGCGGGTGGTGTAGGCCTGTGCGTCGGGGATTTCGAACAGATGCAGCGGCTTGGCGAGAATGTCTTTCGACACGCTGCGCAGCGGACGGACGTCGTCGAGCACGTAGGCCGCGCGGCCGTGTGTGCCGATGACGAGATCGTGATCGCGCGAATGCACGACCAGTCCCTGCACCGACACGGTGGGAAAACCGTGCTTCCACTTCATCCAGGATTTACCGGCATCGAGGCTCGTCCAGAGGCCGAACTCCGTGCCGAGGAAGAGGAGCTCAGGATCGACCGGATCCTGCTCGATCGAGAGCGCGTAACCCTGCAGGTCCTTCGTAGCCAGCGACGTCCAGGTCTTGCCGTAGTCCGTCGTGCGGTAGACGTAGAGAGTCCAGTTCGAGCGCCGGTGGTCGTCCAGGACGATGAAGGCGGTGCCCGCGGCGTGGCGCGAGGCTTTGATCTCCGGGACCCACGTGTTGGCCGGGACGCCTTTGATGTTCGCCTCGACGCTCGTCCAGTTCGTGCCGCCATCGCGCGTGACGTGCACGCGTCCGTCGTCCGTCCCGGCCCAGATCGTGCCGCGCTCGATGGGACTCGGCGCGATGGTGAGAAGCGTCGTGAAGTTCTCGGCGGACGTGACGTCGGGAGTGAGGCCTCCGGTCCTGTCCTGGTTCTGCCACTCCTTGCGATTCGTCGTGAGGTCGGGACTGATGATCGTCCATGAGTCGCCGCGGTCGGTCGACTTGTGGACGTACTGGCTGCCGAAGTAGACCGTGTCCGGATCGAATGGATCCGCCGCGATGGCGGCGTTCCAGTTGAACCGCAATTCCCCTTCATCGGTCGCGGGCGGCGCCGGACGGATCGTCTTCCGTTCACCCGTGCGCAGGTTCCAGCGCATCAGATGGCCTTCCTGGCTCATCGCGTAGCCGACCATCGGATCGGTGATGATCGGGACAGTTCCGAAGCCGTCGCCGAAGCCCACTTCCTGCCAGTCCCAGTTTCGAATGCCGGCGGTCTCCCAGGTCGTATTCGGGCCCTTCCACGAGCCGTTGTCCTGCATGCCGCCGTAGACGTTGAAGGGGACGTCGTTGTCGACGGCGATGTGGTAGTACTGGGCGAGGGGGAGCGTGGCCACAAAGCGCCAGCTCGCGCCGCGATCCTTGCTCTCCGCCACCCCGCCATCGTTGCCGGCGTAGATGTGCGTTGGGTCGTTCGGGTCGATCCAGAACGCGTGATAGTCGGGATGGATCTTCGCGAAGGGGATGAGCGTCCGGAACGACTTCCCTCCGTCGGTCGAGAGCGACACCAGTGAGAAGAGGTTGTAGATGCGGTTCGGATCGGCGGGATCTACGTGGATCTCGGCGTAGTAGAACGGCCGGTTGGCGACGTTGTGCTCGGCGTTCACCGTCGTCCACTTGCGACCGCCGTCTTCCGAGCGGAGGAGGACGTTCTTTTCCGCCTCGACGAGCGCGTAGACGGTGCTCGGGCTCGAGCGTGCGATCGCTACACCCATGCGTCCGAGGTTGCCCTTCGGCATTCCGTCCTCCTCGGTCATCCGCTTCCAGGTCGCGCCGCCGTCGTGCGTGACATGGAGGCCCGAGCCGGGGCCGCCGGAGTTGAAGAACCACGGCCAGCGCCGGTACTCCCACATGGCGGCGAAGAGCTTGTTCGGATTACTGGGATCGATGACGAGATCCGCGGCGCCTGTCCTCTCATTGACATAGAGGACCTTCGTCCACGTCTTCCCGCCGTCGGTCGTCTTGAAGACGCCGCGATCGGCGTTCTGACCCCAGGCCTGTCCCAGCGCCGCGACCCAGACGATGTTGGGATCGGTCGGGTGGGTGACGATGCGGTGGATGCGCTCGGTCTTCTCGAGACCGAGGTGCTGCCAGGTCCGTCCGGCGTCGATGGACTTGTAGATCCCGTTGCCGACGGACATCGAGTTGCGCGGATTGCCTTCGCCCGTGCCGACCCAGACGAGGTCGGGGCTGGGCTGGAAGATCGCCACCGCGCCGATCGCGGCGACCGGCTGGTCGTCGAAGATCGGCGTGAAGCTCAGTGCGCCGTCGACGGATTTCCAGACGCCGCCCGTCGCCGCGCCGACGTAGACGATATCGGGATTCGATTCGACGGCAGCGATCGCGGCGACGCGCCCGCTCATCGATGCCGGACCGATCGAGCGCGCTTTCATCCCGGCCAGGAGCTCGGGGTCGACTTGTGCGTGGAGGGTGGAGGCGAGGAGGAGGAGAACGAGGAGCGCCATTCTTCTCAGCATGGCCGGGAATTGTATCGGAGCGCGGAGCGCCGGCTTCCAGCCGGCCGCTACGCCGCCTTCCAGGCGGCAGATTTCTCGCGAGATTCGGGCCGGCAGGATGCCGGCGCAGCGGCCG